>JADJPF010000009.1 GCA_016713405.1 Blastocatellia bacterium | reverse complement strand
CAAAGATAAAGATTACTCTAAAGGTATTGCAATTGCTTCTAGCATTTTTCCTGATGAGCATACTCATATAGAAATGGTAAGATTTCCTGCTGGTTCAGATATCAATACTTTTATGTTTGTTTATTTAACTGCTGATGGTTCAAAACTTACCCGCCCACTAAAATTTTTATCTAATATTGCTAAACATCCTGTAGATTTTTGTCGTAGCATTTGGCCTTTTGATTGGGCCAAACGTAGCACAATAGTTTTGGCTATGCAAACCTTGGATAATTCTATAAGACTAATTCCAAAAAGAAGTTTAAGTGGCTCAATTAAATTACTTACATCTCAAGAACATGGAGAAGCTAACCCCAAATATATTCCTGTAGCAAATGATATAACTCGAAGACTTGCGGAAAAAATAGATGGAATCCCTAAATCAGCTACAACAGAAGTTTTTTTAAGTTGTCCTGTTACAGCACATATCCTAGGTGGTGCCTGCATAGGTGATAGCCCAGAAAAAGGAGTAATTGACCCTGAAGGCCGTGTTTTTGGCTATGACAATATGTATGTTTGTGATGGCTCAATGATTACAGGAAATGTAGGTGTCAACCCTTCTTTAACCATCACTGCACTATCTGAATATGTAATGAGTCACGTGCAAGCTTAGAAAATAAAACCTATTTTCTGTGTCTTAATTATTGTTTGGAATATAGGTTAATAAGGAATTACTATTAAAATTTGCGCTATCACAAATTACTTGTCCAACTAACCTACTATTTGAATTAAGAGTTAATACCCCTTCTGGAATATTGACTGTTCCATATAATCTTGTATTGCTATTAAGTTTAACTTCTCCATTTTTAATATTTACTGTTAAATCTGCTATTTTTTTAGCATCTCCTATTTTGGAGTTACTATTTAAGGTTAAACTATTTTGAATATTAATAGTTACCTTACCTCTTATTTCTACTAATGTATTAGAGTTTAGTTCTAAGGAGTGTAAATTATATATAGTTTCTTTATTATCTACACCTAATATAAAAGCTGACTTACCATGCGCTCTTAAAATGCCATAACTACCTTCTGGAACAGCTAATGCCAAGTTATATCTGCGAGTTAAAACCAAATCTCTAATAGTAGAAAAATCCCCAGGACTATCTCCTTTGATTAAAAAAACATCCCTAGTTCCTTTAGGTTCAGTAACAAAAGGAATTTGATTAATTGTTACTGCGTCAGTACGAGTGATTATATGATTGATTGTAGAACTACCATTTAGTTTAATTACATAGTTTGAAGGATAATCTTTTCCATCTCCTATTACTGTACCTTTATAAGAAGCACCTGATGATTTGTTAATTTCTGGGCTTCCTGGCACATAAATATCACCTGCTACGGTTGAATTACCATTTATATCAAAAGATTCGCCTGACAAAATTCTTATAGAACCTTCTACTTTTCCATCTCCATTTAATTTTGGGCTACGCCGAGTTATTAAAGTATTATTTGGGATTTGCAATGTAGGTTTAACATTTGTGCTTACATTGTTTTGTGCTGTAACAGTATAATTTATTACTTGATCAACCTTAATTGTAGTTAATAGAATAATCACACTTACTAGTTGACACAGTAACATTAAACCTCTATATCTTTTTTGCATGGCTAAGTCTCTTTTCTATAAATTTTATTGATTATCTATTACTTTTTACAAAAACTCACTTAACTATTGCTTAATATTTTATTTTTTTGGCAATGCTGTCTTGACAATAAATTTATTTGAATTAGAATTATTCTAAATTTAATAATAAAAAAATACTGGAGGGTTTATGAAAGTCAGAGCTAGCAATGAGCGCGGAAGAACAGAAATAGATTGGCTGGATAGTTATCATAGTTTTTCATTTAACTATTATCATGATCCGCAACATATACATTTTCGCAGTTTAAGAGTAATTAATGAAGACTATGTAAAAGCTGGTGCAGGATTTGCCCCACATTCTCATCAGAATATGGAAATTATTACTTATATTTTATCTGGTGAATTAGCACATAAAGATAGCCTTGGTAATGGTTCTACTATAAAACTGGGAGAAATTCAGCGTATGAGTGCTGGCACAGGAATTACTCATAGTGAATATAATGCTTCTCAAACTAATCTTGTCCATTTGTTACAAATTTGGATAATACCTGAAAAGAAAGGTATTGAGCCTGGTTATGAACAAAAAGCTATTAATCTAACAAATGGACAATGGCAATTAATTGCATCAAAAGATGCTACAGAAACAGTAGTAAAAATACATCAAGATGCTGACCTTTTTGTAACTAAACTATTAGCAAATCAATCCATTAGCTATAAAGTGTCTCCAAATCGTTATGTTTGGATTCAAATTGCAAAAGGAAGCGTTTTTCTTAATGATAAATTATTAGATCAAGGTGATGGAGTTGCTATTAGCGAAGAAACTGACTTAACATTTTTAGCTAAAACAGACTCAGAAATTTTACTTTTTGATTTGGCTTAATAAATATTGGTACCTCAAGGAGAAAACATATGACACCCAACATTGGACTTACAGCAGAACAACGAGCCGAAGTAGTAGAAATACTTCATACTTTACTTTCTGATGAATATGTACTCTATACTAAAACCAGAAATTATCATTGGAATGTAACAGGCTCAAATTTTAGTGAGCTACATAAATTTTTTGAAACACAATATGATGAACTAGATACAATTATTGATGATGTTGCAGAAAGAGTTCGTGCATTAGGCAGTAAAACTATGGCAACATTACGAGAATTTTCTGAAAAAGCTCGTGTAAGTGAACGACCTAGCGAGTATCCTAACGCCCAAACTATGTTAGCTAGTTTACTTGCTGATCATGAATTAATAGTTAATCACTTACGTAAAGATTTACAAGTCTGTAATGATAATAATGATGCTGGAACTGGGGATTTTCTAACAGGTTTAATGGAACAGCATGAAAAGATGGCTTGGATGTTAAGATCCTATTTAGAAGATTAAGTAGTACCCAGTAAACGATAAAGCCCCCTTGGGCTTTATCGTCCTAAAAATGTAAGTATTAAAGCAATTAAAGTTAATCCGCCTCCAGCAAGTCCTAACCAATTTGGATGTAGGCTTCCTATAACCCATCCGCCCATCAAGGGGGCAGCAATTCGAGAAAAACTTTCTATAGATGAAGTAACACCTAAAACACCCCCACGCCGATCTTCTGGAGCAGCCCTGAGTAATTAAACTTGTAAGCGATGGTCTAGTCATACCTGTTCCAAAAGAAAAAAAGATAGCCACAATAATTAATTTCCACCAAACATCAACAAAGACTATACTTAGTAGTCCTATCATATTAGCCAACAAGCCAATCATTAAAGCTTTACTTTCTCCTAATCTTTTAACTATTGGGCTAACTGCTCCACCTTGCCAAATTATTCCAAGTAAACCAACTACAGCTAGGAAATAGCCCGTATCACGTGCAGTAAAACTTAATTGTTTTAAGGCATAAAGAGCAAACATTGAGGTATATAAGTTAAAAGGAAGAACAAAAAAGAGGAAAATTGCTAATAAATTTCTTAAACTAGAAATTTTAAAGTATTCAATAACTCTTAGATAAACAGAGAATCCACCTTTTCTATCTGGATTAAGGCGACGATTTGGTTCTTTTAACAAGAAAAATGTTCCTGTAATGCTAATTAAAGAACAAAGAGCAGCAGCATAAGCAGGCCATTGGTAGCCATAAACAGAAAGAGAGCCACCTAAAGCGGGGCCAAATAAAAATCCTAGCCCAAAAGCAGCACCTATTAAGGCATAACCCTTAGTCCATTCCTCTGGCTCAAGTACATCGCTAATATAAGCTTGTGTTACAGTAACATTGCCACCAGAAAATCCATCAATTATACGAGAGATAAATAACCAAACAATTGAATGAGGTAAAAAAAGGGCTGAACCTAAAAGAAGAAAGCCTGTAAAAGAGCCTAATTGACTATAAAGCAGTAAAGGTCGCCGTCCAAATCGGTCGCTCATTTCGCCTAAAATAGGCCCAGCAATAAACTGACAAATAGAATAACTAGCTACTAGTAAGCCAACTAAAAAGTCAGAAAGTTGTAAACTTTTAGCATAATAAGGTAAAAGAGGGAGGATAATACTAAAACCTAGCAGATCGACCCAAATAATAAGAAATATTGGTAACAGCTTTTTCATTTTTCTACTCAATTGATTTTTTAAAAATAGTTTTTCAGTATACTACAGATAAATAATCAGGCTAGTTGCTTTGGAGCAAGAAAGATCCTTATTTTTGCTAACTAAACTTAAAAGTAAAAAGTAATTTTTGCTAAAATAACAACAATTTTATTTACTTTGGAGTAGTTATGAGGCTATTTACCTGCCAAGAATTGCAGTTAGTTCGCCAAGCAACTCAACAAGCAGCGTATTTAGTTAGTTGCTTTTATTGCCTTGCTCCTCGTGAATGGACAATGCTACGTTATGAAGTAAAAACCCAAGAAGAATTAACAATTAATGAACGTTTAGATACTGTGTTAGCTCAAGTATTGTGTTATCAATATACTTGCAAAATTAATCAAAAAATAGAATATAAAGACCTTTATTGTATTTGCCTTCAAGATACAAAAATACTCAATACTTTTAATAATATTGAAGGAGATTTGTTTAACTTATTGCTTTATGTTCTTACACATGAATTAGTTCATGTTGTTAGGTTTGGGCAACAATTACAACGCATTGATCTAGCTATAGAAGAAAGAAATAAAGAAGAAGAAAAAGTAGAAATAATTACAGAAACAATCCTTTCTAAACAAGTAAACTATTTAACTCAAATACCTTTAACAAAGATTAAATCTAGTTGTTTGCTATAACAAATAGCAAAGTCCTGCAAACAATAACATAAAAATATTTTTGTTTGCAGAACTTTAGAGTTTTTATAGAGTTAAATTTTATTTTTTAGCATATTTAACAGAACAACCATAAGGTTTAGTTTGTGGTTGACTAACACTTTTACCTGCTGTTAGTTCTGCTAAAGCTTGATCTACAAAATTGATAGTTTCTTTACCCTTATCTCCACCTGGATCATCATCAATACTACCTTGATAAGCTAGCTTACCATCTTTTCCTACAATATACATATGAGGTGTAGTTTTTGCGCCATACATATTGCCAACTAAACCTTCATGATCATCTAGGATAGGATAAGAAATATTATGAGTTTTGATCCATTCTTTATATTTATCTTTACCCATATAGCTAGTTGTGTTGACTGCTAACCAAACAACATCTTTGCCTTTATATTTTTCTGCTGTAGTAGTCATAGTTTTAGCATCATAATGGCGTTTAACAAATGGACAATCAGGATTAATCCATTCTAAAACTACAATTTTTCCAGCAAAATCCCCTAAAGAAACTTTTTTACCATCTTGATCTTCAAGAGAAAATGTTGGTGCAGGTGCGCCAACTGTTACGGCTGAAGTTGCAGTATTTACGTTAGCATTTGTTGTTGCATCAGCATTATTATTTACATTTAAGTTACTTTTTTCTGTAGAATTATTAGCAGTATTGTTAGCTGGTACTATATTATTATCAGCCGTAGAACTTGCACAGCCACTAAAAGCAATACTCATTATTACTACTAAAGTGGCAATCAATAGCCTTATTTTCATAAAAATTTAAGCAGCTAGATTCTAAATTTTTAGAAATAGCTACTTTACCTCCTAATTTTAGTAATTTTGGGATTTGGCAATAAATTATAGTTTTTTCGCAAGTAGTTTGAAAATAGCCAAAAGATAGATTTTGGAAAATAACAAATATTTGCAAATTAATTATTTTCTTTGGGTTTTACAGTAAAAACAGGTGTTTTAGCTAAACGTACTACTTTCTCAGTTACACTACCTAATAAAAAGCGTTCAACTCCTGTTAGTCCGTGAGTTGCTATAAGGATTAGATCATTGTCATTTTCTTCTGCAAATTCAGCAATAGTTTTTGCTGCTCGACCTTCAACAGCAAAAATTTCTGTTTCAACGCTAGGTTCTTTTAATTCATTAACTAAACTATTTAGATTTTCCACTACTCTTGTTTTTATATTTTCTGCTACAGAAGTAAAAGCTATTTGATCCATTACATAAAAGGCTGGATAAACAGGTGTGTCAATTACGTGTAAAATCTGCAATTTAGCTTGATAGTTCTTAGCTAGATCCATAGCATAACTAAGCAATTGTTTGGAATGAGAAGAAAAATCTATTGGCACAAGAATATTTTTTATTAGCTTAGAATCTCTATCCATAGCCATACCTTTACCAATAGTTAAAACTGGACAAGTAGCAGTTCGGATAACATTTTCTGCAACACTACCAAGTACTAAATGACTTAAACCTTGACGGCTATGAGTTCCCATAACAATTAGACTAGCTTGGAATTGATTGGCATAATCTACAATCATAGAACTAGCAGAAAGAGCAGGAAAATATAATTTTTCCACTTTTAGATCGCTAATTTGGTATTTTTCCACTAAATCTTCTGTTAAATATTCAGCATTTTTTCGCAGGTTTTTATATAAGTTCTCTTGGTCTGGGGAAAAATACCCAGCATAACTATAATTAACTATGGCGTGTAAAATATGAAGTTCTGCTTGAAAGCGTCTAGCTAGGTCAACTGCATAAATAAAAGCTTGTTCAGCATATTCAGAGTAATCCGTAGGGAAAAGAATTTTTTTCATTGTAATCATTTTTTTGCTCCTTAGCCTGTAAGATAACAACTTTTATTTATCTAAAACGCAAATAATATGCCTATAATTATTATTTCTTTTTGGCTAATCCTTTTAACTCTTGATAAACAACCTTTACTTTATCTTCTGTTTCTTTAAAAGACCCTGAAGTATCAATTTCAATATCAGCATATTTTCGTTTTTCATCACTAGGCATTTGTGAGTTAATTCGGCTTTCTACCTCGCTACGAGATAAATTATTTCGTTTCATTACTCGCTCTATTTGGCTTTCCTTGTCACAATAAACAACAATTAATTTATCAAACCTCTTATAGCTACCCGTTTCAATCATTAGTGCAGCATCTATGATAACAATAGCATTTGGGTCTTGATTAATAGTTTCTGAAATTAGACTATCTTGTTTATCAATAATAATTGGGTGTAGGATTTGGTTTAACTTTTCTCGTTTTTCTGGACTGCTAAAAATAACTTGCCCTAATTTAGCACGATCAATTGTCCCATCTTCGGCCAATATTTCTTTACTAAATTCTGCTACTACTTTTTCAAATCCAACTTCCCCAGGTTCAACCACTTGACGAGCAATTTTATCTGCATCAAAAACATAACAACCTAATTCAATAAATGTTTTTGCTACATGGCTTTTACCAGTACCAATTCCACCAGTTAAACCAACTTTTAACATAAACTTTCCTAATAATTTTAATAACTATAAATTACGTCGTAACTTAGCAGCTTTAACGGTATTTTTCATTAGCATAGCAATTGTTAGCGGCCCAACTCCCCCAGGCACAGGAGTTAGATATCCTGCAATAGTTTCGCAATCTGGCTCAACATCTCCAATAAGGGTATAACCTTTTTTTTCTAAATCTTCTAATCGTTTAGTATAATCAGGAAAATAACGTAAGATTTCTGTTTCTTCAGTAAGCTTATTAATTCCAACATCAATAACAATTGCACCTGATTTTATATGCTCTGTAGTTATAAAGGCCGTCTGACCTAGTGCAGCAACTATAATATCAGCTTCTCGTGTAATTTCTTTTAATTTAGCTGTTTTAGAGTGACAAACCGTTACAGTAGCATTTGCATGTATTAAAAGTAGGGCCAAAGGTAGCCCAACAATTCGGCTACGACCTAGTACAACAGCACGTTTTCCCGCTGGATCAATATCATAACGTTTTAGAAGTTCCATAACTCCAGCAGGAGTACAGGCAACAAAACCTGTTTGTTTTAATGCTAGTCTACCAACATTTTCTGGATGAAATCCGTCTACATCTTTGTTAACAGAAATGGATGCAAAAATTTTATCTGCATCAATTTGTTTTGGTAGCGGCATTTGTACCAAAATTCCATCAATATTATCTTGATTATTTAGCTTAAAGATTAATTCTTGTAACTCTTCTGTTGTAGTAGATTTTGCCAAAACATGTTTTTCTGAATAAAGCCCTAAAGTTTCACAAGTTTTTACTTTGCTTGCTACATAAACTTCAGAAGCAGGATCATTTCCAACAATCACTGCTGCAAGCCCTGGTTTTACTTGATAAGACTCAAATAAATATTTTACCTCTGCTGCTACTTCCTCTTTAATTTGTTTTGCTACTTTTAACCCATCAAGCAATTTTGCTGTCATGAAAAAATATTCTCCTGCTTTATTATAAGTTACAATTCTATTATAAATACTTAAGCTATTTATTAAATTTCTGCTTTTAGTGCCTTCACTTCTAATTGAAATTTTGGAATTTGTGGTAGGCTTTGGGTTTGGCCTCCAGCCTTGCTAGCACGTGCCACATGCCAATAACAAAAAGCTAGTTTTGTGACTGAGCGTAAAAATTGGCGTTGTGCAGTAAATTTTTTCCAATTTCCGCTAAATGCAGTTGTAGATAACCATTTTAAGCGAGCTAAAGAAGAACCTATTAGTTCTAATTCTTCAGGAGAAATCAAGCCTCGTGCTACTTCAATTGCTAACATTTCTTTAATTAATTTGGCTTCTCGGCTAGCCATATAAAACATTACTCCAAGCATAATTAAAAATAATGGCACCCAAACAACAAGATAAACTATAAAATAGCCAATAAAACCAAGCATTATACTTGCCGCAACTGCAATACCATTCCAAAGAGCATCAAAATTACTGCTCCTATATAACCAGCTAATGGCATTACTATTTTTAAGGTTTTATTATGAGTTTCTCTAGCAATTCCACAACCAATGCCCGTCATAGAGGTAAATAAAGCATGGGCAAATGGTGATAAAACACCTCTAAGGAAAAGAATAACAACTAATCCCGGGCCAACACCAGCAGAAGCAAACTCTCTACCATAATAAAGCACGTTTTCTACCGTAGCAAATCCTAGTGCTACTACTCCTGCATAAACAATACCATCTAAAATATCATCAAATTCCTTGCGTAAAAATATAGAAATAAGTAAAACGCCTAGTCCTTTTGTTGCTTCTTCAATCACTGGAGCAGAAACAACAGTTCCTAATATATCACCTAAAGATCCACCTATTACAGCACCAAAAATTGTGTTAACAAAAAAAGATATTATTACAGCTACCAAAGCACCCCAGGCAAATGCCCCACCTAGGGCCCAAGCCGGTTCTGGATCATAACGGTCTAGCCAAAGAAATAAAAGTAAATAAAAAGGAGCAGGAGTAAAGGCTAAAATTGTGCCAACTATTGATCCAGCCAACCCAATAGAACTTAGCATTATCACACCAACCACTAGCATTAATACTGCCATAACACCTAAACTAGCAATTATACTAATAGTTTTAGTGCTATTCTTTTCTTTTTCTGGGTTATAAACACCTATATTGCTAAAGGATTGTTTAAGTAAAGCCGTACCATTTGCTAAAGGACTAGCAGGATTTTGCCCATACTGCCCATAAACAGGGCTATTCATAGAAGGGTTTGGATTTACTGGAAAATTCATTTGTGGGTTTGGAGGATTTATTGGAGGATTTATTGGCACTGAAAACCCAGGATTTGCTAGTGGTGTATTATTTGGAGGCATCCTATTTTGGTTAGTAGGAGAAAAAACAGGATTATTAGCAGCAAGAGGGGAAAAGAAATTTTGTGGGCTATCAACTACAGTTGGATTTAATATTGGTGGTTGTTGTACTAAAGTAGGCAATATCTTTGAGTTATCTTGCTCAATAATAACTTGAAGACTTGGCCCTTGATAACCAAGTTGGATTAAACTGCCAGCTTGCAATAAAGCTCTTTCAACACGACTTCCATTAATAAATGTGCCATTAGTGCTTCTTTGATCTGTTATATAAAAACCATCTGACTCTAAGCTAATAACAGCATGCCTTGTTGATACACCAGCATCTTTGTTTGGATCAAATCGTAGTGAACAATCTGTTCCTCTACCTAATAATAAAGAGCCTGTTTCTAATTGAAATTCTTGACCTGTTAATGAGCCACTTTGAATTATTAGCCGTAATTTCATAATTTTTTACCAAAAATTAAATTAAATAAGTTGATAAGTGATACTAGCAAAATAACCTAAGTTTTTCTAATTGTAGCATAATTAACAAAAAATCCTTAATATCCAAAAACCTATTTTATCACCAAATATCAAAAAGGAATCTATGGAAAAATTGACTAAACAATTATCAATTGCAGTAGAAATATTATCACAAGCTAAACAAATAGTAGTATTAACCGGAGCAGGAATTTCAGCAGAAAGTGGAATCCCTACTTTTCGTGATGCACAAGTTGGGCTTTGGGAAAATATGACCCAGCAGAATTAGCATCCCCTACAGGATTTTTAAATAACCCTAAACTTGTTTGGGACTGGTATGAGTACCGTCGGGATATTGTGCGTAAAAATTCACCTAATCCTGCACATTACGCATTAGCAGAAATGCAAAATTTTCTAAACTTAGCTGTTGTGACACAAAATGTTGATGCTTATCACTCTCAAGCAGGTAGCAAAAAAGTTTTAGAACTTCATGGAAGAATAATGGAAAATCGTTGTTTTAAGGAAGGTAAATTACTTAATGACATAGAATTAGATCATAGTAGCATACCTCCTAGGTGTAGTTGTGGAAGTTTTGCACGGCCCGGAGTAGTTTGGTTTGGAGAATCGCTTCCAAGTGACACTTTAGAACAGGCATTTAGTCTAGCAAGAAATTGTGATGTTTGTTTAGTAATTGGTACAGCAGGAGTTGTACAACCAGCAGCATCAATTCCTGTTTATGCAAAAAATTCAAAAGCTTTTTTAATTGAAGTTAACAATCAAGAATCTGCTCTTACTTATTTGATGGATGTATTTTTAGAAGGAAAAGCAGGCGAAATAGTGCCTAAACTAATGGAGCTAATTAAATCTAAAAATAGTTAGCTATTATTTACTTAATCATTTTGAAAACGTCTAGCAGTATTGTCTAATTTAGAACGCTCTGTTGTAGATATATTCTTTGTTATTTGTCCAGTTCGTTTTGGATTTTCTATATAAGGATCAGCAGGTCTAGCCTGTTGACTATTGTTAAGTTCTGCAACAGAAACAAGTTCAAAGCTTACCCAGGCTGAACCAAACCTTAATAAATCACGGTGTTCTAACTTAACACCTTGTGTGTAATTAGATGTAACTACAAATTCTTCTGTATGTGTACCACCTCGTTGAATGGCTGTTCCATTAGAACTTCCATGATCTAGCAGAAAAAAAGCACCATTGCGAAAGAATATTGTTGCATGTTGGCGAGAAACACTATTAGAGAGTGCATCTGCCGATTCTAGGTGAGCAAAAACAAAGTCATTTCGTCTAATTAATTTTCCTGTTTGTTCATTAATTACACTACGCATCCGCCCAATATAAACTATTGGTTTGGTAATTAAATATTGATTTTGATAAACAACTGCATTATGTGCTGTCAATCGCCCTATTTGAGGAATTTGGGGGCTAGGTGCTTGTACAGATGTTACAGTTCTTTTGGTCATATCAAGAGTGACTAAAACATCTTCGGCTGACATTTCTGGCCCTGGCCAATCTAGAGCAAAACCAGCACGACGATACATTACCCGACTATTACCTTTGCTAACAGTCTGAACTTCCACTCTAACAGCATTAAATAGACTTAAATTTTGACTAGCAAGAAAAGCTTCATAAGAACGCAAAAAATTCTTCGCCATTAAAGATCATTTCTAGATCTTCCACTTTTTCTGCTTTTGTTTCTGGAATTGAAATTGTGATTATATTTGGTGTACAAACAATACTACCATAGTTATAGCTATTTTGTTTTACTTGATCGATTATTTGATAAACAATTTCACGAGCATCAAGATCTTCTTCGGTTACTGTCCAACTTCTTTCTGCGGCAGCAATTAGATATTTTTCTATTTGTTGTAAATATTTGTTATTAAAGTCCATAACTATAACCAAATAAAGACCAGTAAAGTAAGTAATATAAGCAAAACCCTGCTAGAATTTTAATTGATATAACAAAGGCAAAATGGTTTAGGATTAAAACAAGTTTACTTTAAAAAATAAGTTTTAGACAAGCAAAATATTTACTAGAAATTTATTTGTTTAGATCTTCAAGATCTTCAACAAATTGTTCTAGTTCTCGTCGCACAACATAATAATCTTCTAAAATATCATTAAGTTTAACAATAAAAGGAATTTCTAAGGCTGCTGCGGCTTCGGCTCGTGATTCTAAAATAGTAGCTTCTTCACTACCTTCAGGGTATTTTTCTACTTCTTCCATCACTTCATAAACATTTTCGCCGCGGGGGTGTTTATGATAACAATGACTAATAAAGGCAAGTGTTAAGCCATCAATACAAAGTTTTATTTTTCTGGCTCATCAAAATCAACTCTTACAAGTAAATAAGAATCTGGTGGTACACTTAGGCGTTTAGCTAAATTTATAATTCTTTTTTGTAGTTCATCAGATGAAAATACATTCATGCATTCACTCTATAAATTAAGGATTTAGCGTGTTAGTAATTGGCGTAAAGCCTCTTCACGCTCACGATTTTCTGCTATTTGAGCTACTATTGTAGATGGAACTATTCTTTCTGTACATTCTTCTGTTGGTAATGGGCAACGTTCACAACTAGTTCCAACTTCTATACGTGGAATAGCACGATCTTTAAGGAATTTTACTGTTTTTTCTAAATTTTCATCAAATTGCATTCCAATAGTAACACTAGAATTAGCATTTTGATTTAAGGTTAAAGGACGTGCTAGTCCAAAACATAAAAACTTATTATCTGGTTCCTCAATAAATCTAGAAATTTGTATCCCAACAATTGGATGAGTCGTTATTCTACGCGCACTCCGAAGTTGGCGTAGAAGTCTTAAACCTAACCAACGCCGGCAATGATGCTCAGTTAAACCCAAGCCGTTAGGAACCAGCAAACGAAACATATTAAATTGCTTTACTAGCTTTACTCTACCTTGCTCCTCATTGTAGCGCAAGAAGTGAAGTTTGAAACCAAAAAAGCGCGGAATAATTTCGCTCAATCTATAAAGCAACATTTCAGGTGTTACACCATATTTATCTAAAAGAGAAAGAAAAACTTTTGGTTTCCATTCAGAAAGTGAAAAAAAGTCTGTAATATCGGCTCTAATAGATTTACTCTTTATTAATAAAGCACCTGCAAAATAACTAGCCTTAAAATCATTTAATACCTGCTCAAAAGAGTCTACTCGTTCCGGTGCTGAGGTTAAAGCTCTAATTTTTAAGCCTAAAAATTGATATCCTATTTCTCTAGCTAAAAGAAATTTTCTTTGCGTCAAGTTTAAGCGAGGATTAATCAATAGTTTAGGCTCTTCTCTAGGAATTAGTATTGCTCTATAACCTTGAAGTTTAGGATTTTCAGCTAAAGAGCTTTCATCTATTTGATAATGATAAAATTCTTTTATTAATTTACAAAGCTGCTCATAGGAGTAGCCATGTAAAGATGGATCACCATAATTATTGTCAAATTCTTCTACAGCTTCTTCTATTTCTTCAAAATAATTTTGTTTACGTTCTTGATAAGCTCGCAATGCTGCACGAAAAAGATGCTCTACACCTACTTGATAATGATTAGCAATATCTACCATTGCTTCTACTAAAGCAGCCGCTTCTGAAGGGCTACGAGTCATTATTTCTAACAAATCTGTTAAAGCAATACCAAAAAAATGAAAAGGAAAATCTTTTAAGATTGGAGAGGAAAGAAATGTTTCAAGAGGTGCTAGTTCTTCAGAAAGTTTTAGTGATACTAACTCGTCATAATTACGTCCCAAAACTTCAGCCATACGAACAATTTTTTCTGTTTTTGGGTATTTCTTACCACGTTCTATTTCTGTAACATAAGAAGGTGATAAATCACAACGAGAAGCGAAATCAGTCAATGACATCCCATGTCCTTCACGAAATTTCTTTAATTTCATCCCAAAGATTACTGGAATATTCAGGCTCATAGAAAATTGACTCTTTATGGTTTAACACTACCCTAAAATATAGGTAGCAAGTATTTTTCAAATTAGCTAAAACTTATAAGATTAATATTAACTTTAAGCTGTCGATACTATCATTTTTGCCTATGGGATTGCAATCTATCCCTCATCTTGAGAAACCAACACCTCAATTTGTTTATATTTTTTAGACTGTGAGTTTTAAGTGTTTTAGATTAATATTGCCAAAACCATAAATCTAAATTTGTAGGAGTAAAATTTGTGACCACTTTTTCTTGGATAGAATCTGTTCATCATGATAGTTCTTTGCTCTATGTCAAACTAGAACATGAAAAATTAGGAACAACCGTAACAATTAAAATTAGAGCAGATATTGATGCTCCTATCAAAGCAATTTATTTACGTACCTGTCCAGATGGAGAACAATCATTAACTCCAATGTACCCGATTAGTGCAGATTCATTAACTGGAGATTTTTACGCGAAAACCATTAATGTTTGTCAATGGTGGGAAACTAAAGTTGTAATTACAATGAAGCATTTTAACTACCGTTTTTTTATTCATTCAATAAATGGAAGTTGGTGGTTTAGCGGCGCAGGAATACAACAACACACCCCTCTAGATCATACAGATTTTAAGCTATTAGTTGATTTTAATGCTCCTTGTTGGATTCGTGACAGTGTTTTTTATCAAATTTTTCCAGATCGTTTTGCTGATGGAGATAAAAAATCAAATGTAAAATCTGATGAGTATCTTTGTTATAACCAACCTGTAATTTCTCGTCCCTGGGGTGAACTACCTCGTCCACATGGTGAAACTGGCGGAGTAGAGTTTTTTGGAGGTGATTTAGTTGGTGTATATAAAAATTTAGACTATTTAACAGAATTAGGTATAAATGCTATCTATCTTAACCCTATTTTTACTGCTCCAAGTAATCATAAATATGATACAGCAGATTTTCTTAATATAGATCCTCATTTTGGGGGTAACTCTGCCCTAGTAAAGCTAAGACAAGAATTAAATAAAAAAGAAATGCGTTTAATGTTAGACATAGTGTTAAATCATTGTGGGGCAACGCATCCTTGGTTTATTGATGCACAAACAAACCCTAACAGCGAAACAGCAGAATTTTTTACTTTTTATTCACGTCCTAATAATTATGCTTCTTGGCTGGGAATTTCTAGTTTACCTAAACTAAATTATCGTAGTGAAAAACTAAGAAATAGAATGTATGCAGCACAAGATTCTATTTTACGTCATTGGCTTAGACCTCCATTTTCTATTGATGGTTGGCGAATAGATGTAGCCAACATGCTAGCTAGACAAGGAGAAGCACAACTTGGACATAAAATTGGTCGCGGTATTCGTAGAGCAGTAAAAGCCGAATTTCCAGAAGCTTATCTTTTAGGTGAACATTTTCATGATGGTACTGCTCATTTGCAAGGTGAAGAATTGGATGCAAGCATGAATTACCGAGGTTTTACTTTTCCACTTCTTAATTGGTTGGCGGGTTTTGACATTGATAAAGCTTTCGTTAAAGATTTAGACACTTCTCAAACACTACCAACAGAAGCATTTGCTAAACAATTGCAAAATTTTCTAGCTACAATTCCTTGGCAAATTGCTACACAACAATTTAACCAACTTGGTAGTCATGACACACCAAGAATTTTAACCCTTGTTGGTGAAGATGTTGAAAAAGCTAAACTTGCTGCAACATTACTACTTACTTATCCAGGGCATTCCATGTGTTTACTATGGCGATGAAATTGGCCTTGCAGGAAAAGCTGACCCTGATAATCGTCGTTGTATGGTTTGGAATAAAAAGAAATGGAACCAAAAATTATATCAACATTATCATAGCCTAATCCGTTTAAGACGCTCTTCTACGGCTCTTTGCTGGGGAGGTTTCCAAATAATATATGCTGCAAATCAAACGTTTGCATTTTTAAGAGAAAGTGAACAAGAAAGAATTATTGTTGTTGTAAAACGTGGTAAAGATAAATTAAAAGATTTACCTGTGCGTCATGCTGCAATTGCTGATGGTACGGCTTGGGAAGAATTAATAAGCAGACAAGAAAGAAATGTTCATCATGGACAACTTTCTTTAGGTAAACATTCAGCAGTTGCTATGCAAATTTGGCGAGAGAAATTTTAATTTTTAAGCTCTCAAATTACTAGAAGTTTTTTGAGAGCTTAAACTTAAAAACTACGTCTAATTAAGTAAGACATCTTAATAAAAAATGTCTGATTATTTCGCCTAAGTCCAGGTTCAGCAACACCTGTAAAAGGACTAAAACCATTAACATTTAAGTTAGCATTATAACCAACAAAAAGTGATGTGCCTGGATTTGGTGTCCAACCTAGTAATAATTGCCCTATTGCCCTTGTAGCTAGCGTGTCATAGTCAATACGAGTGCGAATAAAAGTAAAAGGAGTAAATTGATAATTAGATTTTAAGGAAAAAATATGGTCATCAAATGCTACTCGTTTTGTGTCATTACGAGTTAATTTGCTTCTGTTATATTCAAATGAAAGTCTAAATTTATCTATTGGCTGGTAATTAAGCCCTGCATTTATAGCTAGTTCGTTTCCTTTGCCTGGGTCAAGTGGTGCATCAGGATTAATTAAAGCTTGAGGGCTAACACGTGGAAAACGTGGGCCTGCACCAAAATCAAAATCAAAATTGTTTGTAGTACGTGCAATAAAGAAAAATAGGGAATATTGCTTAACAGGAGTTGTTTCCGCTGAAAAAAACCAAGAATTTTTATATGCCGAGCGTTCTGCATCACCTAGAAAAGTTCCTGATTGATTATTATTTCGTTTAGGCCCAAATTCTTCTTCAAAAAGCCGTTCATATCTACGACTATAACCTCCACTGATAAAGGTTTGTCTAGCAAAATTAAAACTAATTTCAGGATTCATTGTCCAGTTTTGAACTCGTCCTTGCCAATCATAATTAATTTGATCAAAGTTGATAAACCTTATTGAAATTAACTTTGCATTAGCTTTAGGATCTGTACTTAAACGAATAAAACCCGTATTAGTATTATTATTGACTCGACGGGTAAACCCTACATCAGCACGATAATTAGTTGAACGTCCAATTCCTTCAATAAAATAACCAAATCGTCTGCCGGTATAGTCTAAATTCCAAAAATAACCAATTCCATTACCTGTGCGATATTCTGATTTGCCTATTTTGGGATCAAAAAGAAACGACGTGAATTTGTACCAACAACTTGAAAAGTAAAAATTGTTTTTGGATCAACTCGAAAACGTCCATCAAATCCTAAAACATTATTATGTCGCTCAATAAAACTATAACTACTAGCAATTATTCCAATGTTAGAATCCTGCCCAATATCGCGTTTTACTCTAGCCACACCAACATAAGAATTTTTATCTAAAAATTTTTCAATAGCAGGTCGTAAATTAGCATTGTTTCTTTCCTCTAAAGAAAAATTCCTGGGGCATTATCTGAGGATAAAAATAACCCAAAAGTGTCTCTATCCCTTTTCCCTGTTAATTTAACAGCTACATCAGGGTCAACAATAGTTCGAGTATTTACAATTGCTAATGGTGTGCGAAATATATCTACACCCTCTAAGAAAAAAGGTCGTCTTTCTTCAAAAAAAATTGGAAAACGTTGATTAGCTGTAACTACTGTAGCATCAGCCTCAACTTGAGCAAAATCTGGATTAACAGCAAAATCTAATGTTACATTTGGACTTAATCCTACTTTTATACTTAATCCTAAATCTCGCATTAATGATTGGTTAATAAAGCGTCCATCTGAAGTAATTGGGTTAGCTGTAACTCGTCTTCCAGTTTCTGAAAGGGTTAAACTAGGTATTATTTCTATATTTCGTTCTGTAGAAACTTCTTCAAAGCCTGTTAATTGTCCTGCTTGGACTAAGGTTCCTGTTCTTTCTCGTGAAATAGGCATCCAAGAATTTAACTCATTATTACCTCTTCTAATACGACGGAAAACATGCAGACCCCAAGCTTTATCTTTACCTGCTTGATAACGCAATGACTTAAAAGGTATAGCTACTTCAACAACATATCCATCTTCTGTAACTGTGCCTTTAGATTCCATTACTACATCAACACTATAATCTTCCCCCATCCCTTCATTAAAAATTCCATCACCTTGTATACCTAATGGATTAAAGAAAAATACATAAGCCCTGCGTTTATCATTAAAAGTATCTAAATAAACGCCTATGTAATCATCGTTAAATATTTCATCTCTTTTAGCGATATTTGCACGAACTTTATCAGCCTCATCATAAGCATGAAAAGCAATATAAAGAGTTTTTTCATCATAGCCAAAGCGGACTTCAGTTCTTTGTGTAGGTGGGATATTGTCGCCAGGTTGGGTTTGATAAAAATCTGTAGCTACAGGTGTGGTCTTCCAAACATTTTCGTCTAATCGTCCATCAATAACTGGTTTTTCTGTAAATTTGTTTAATACAAGGGGTTGGAGTTTTTCGGGTGGTAAAACGGGTGTTCCATTAGTAATTATGTTAGTTTGTGCTAGCAAAACACTAGGAAAAAAGCATAAACCAAATACTACAAGTACAGTCTTAATTAAAGGTTTCATTAAATGCCTCTAGCATTAATTAATAAAGAAATGTTTTGGCGGATAACAAACAACGTTACTAAAAAAAAATTGTTTCCTAAGTATAATATAATTTTAATTTTCTTATTCCACCTAAGACATATTTATTAAGTTAATATTTTTATATTTTAATAATTAAGACAGAGTGTTTTTAGAGTTTACCATAAAAGTATTAATTTTCTATATCAAATTTGAGTGCTGATTATCTCTTAAGTGATTTTCTATCAATAAGTAAGAAACAACTAGGAAATAAAAACTATAGCCTTTTGATAGGTAGAAAAACAAAAAAGACGGGCATTTGACCCGTCTTAATTTTGTATCCCTTTAGCAACAAACTAGTTAAGTTCTAGCGTGTATTTCTAAAACCACGTTCAAAACCTTCACTATAGCCTTTGCTGTAGCCCCGTTCATAATCATTTTCTTGTTGGCTACGTCTGTTGTAAATTCCTTGTTCATTTCTACGATTAGATTTAGAAGCTCTTTGCCCATCTTGGAAGCCTAATTTAAAGCCTTCTCTATAACCTCTTTCAAATTCTTTTTGTGAACCTCTATTTTGTTCTTGAAAGCCTTTATCAAAGCCTACTTTGTACCCTTGAATAAAGCCTTCTTCGTAAGCACGTTGTAGTTTATTACGTAAATTATTAGTACCTCTAGGAGCGCGTCTTAAGAAATCATCTGCTTGATTTCGAGTTGAAGCCTGACGACCATCTTTTACACCTATATTATAGCCATCTTGATAACCACGAGTGCGCCATTTTTGTATAGCTTGTGCTAAAGTTTCGTCAAATCCTTTGTTATAACCTTGTTCATAACCTGCGGAAAAACCATTAGCATAAGCTTGCTCAGCAGCAGATCGACTACGGTTTGTTGAGTAAAGATCTCTATTAGTTAGATTTTTTACTTCTCGTTCAGCATCGCGTTTTCCATCGCTAAAACCAGATTTGTAGCCTTCACGATAGCCGCGGTCATAATCTCTATCATAACTGCCATAGTAATTTCTATTATTTACAGAAGTATTTGGTTGTTGGTTATTAATATTTGGATTTTGTGCAAAAGTTGGAACTTGTAAGAAAATAAGACTAAAAATAATTGCTAAAGAAGTAGTTAATTTATTGAAATTTCTTGACATATGATTAATCTCCTGTTGCTAAAAGATTTTGTATTTGTTGGCTTTCTCTATAACAATTACAATGCCAAAACTTGCTAAATAGATAAATTTTTCTGCAAAAATTCTTATTTATTTGAGAAATAAAGCTTTATACTTTTATTAATTTTCCTACTAAGAACCAAAATTTTTTTTGCTCACAAGTTGGAAACTGATTTAGAAAGAGTCTTTAACCATATGGTGTAAAGAATTTTTAGTATTTGCTATTTACGTATGAGAAGATTAATTTTACTTAATAAACCGTATCAAGTATTATGTCAATTTACTGATAATGGTCAAAGAATGACACTAAGCGATTACATTAAAATACCAAATATTTACCCTGCTGGACGGCTTGATTATGATAGTGAAGGACTTGTTTTACTTACCAATGATGGTAAGTTACAGCATTTAATCACAGATCCTAAAAATAAAATGCCAAAGACTTATTTAGTTCAAGTAGAAGGGCTTCCTAATCCTGAAGCATTAAAACAATTAGCCCAAGGAGTAAGATTAAATGATGGGTTAACTCTACCTGCTCAAGTTAGTTTGATTGAGTCACCAAATATTTGGCCGCGTGTTCCACCAATTCGTGAACGTAAAAGCATTCCTACTAGCTGGATAAAGCTAATTATTAGAGAAGGACGTAACCGCCAAGTGCGACGGATGACAGCCGCAGTTGGTTATCCAACTTTAAGGTTAATTCGTCAAGCTGTTGGGGATTGGCATTTAGACAATTTAGAACCTGGTCAATGGCAGGAATTAAAAATTAATTAGTAAAATTTACTAAGTTGATAAGTTTTTCAAACAAGCCTAGCTTACTTAAAATAAAAGTGATATAAAGACAGATTATTTTCTAAACTTGCCTGTTTTAAGCTTCTTCGGAAAGGTAATATATAACGCATGAAAGCTGTAGTTTGGACACTACTAGGGCTAGTAGTTTGTCTATTTGCATTTGTTAGGGATTTACCAGCACAGGATTTTGATTTTCAAGCTACACAACCTGTTGTCGCCCCTTTTAATGTCGGTTTAGTAGCTGCGTCCATTCATACAGGCTTTCTTAATAGCAATTTTAATGAACTTCGTGGTCTTCAACCCAATGGTTTAGCAACAATAAATACTATTGATGTTGGCATTGGTGACATTAATGGCGATGGATTTAACGATATTATTTCTGCTCAGGCAACTACACTAATAAATAATAATATAGATAAAAATTGCATTTTAATTTTTCTTGGTGCTGGAGATGGCACTTTTCAATTACCCCGTATTATTAATACTATTTCCAGACCTGTTGCACTGGAATTAACTGATTTAGAAGGAGATAGATTAACGGACATAGTTATTGCTGAAGATGGTTTTATAGAAGTAATGACAGGTCTTTTTTTTGTTAGAGGTGCAAAAAGTTTTGATCGCTTTGGCGATCCTAATGCTCCAAATGGTGCGTTAAGAACAAAAACTGGCAACCAAATCATTTCAACCTCTACAGGTATTTTAGATTTAGATAACATTCTTGATATTGCAGTAGCTGAACAAGGAGAAACTAATGCAGAAATAGAAGTTTTTTTTAGCATAACAGGAGGTTTTAACCCAGATGGTGTGGCAGACTTAAATCTTATTGCTAGTGGCTCAATTGTTGGTCAAACCTCTCTTGGTCAAAGTGTTACAACTAAAGCCATTGCAATAGAAATGGCTAATATTTCTGATTTAGGATCATCTTCAGATGGAGACTTTGATATTTTTTAGCTACTTCTTTTGGTGTAGAAATATTTGAAAATAACCTATTAGATTTTATTCCTCTTACTACTTTAGCAAATGCTGGTAGTGCAACAGCTTTAATTGTTAAAGACCTTAATTTTGATGGATTTCCTGAAATAATTTCTATAAGTCAATCTCTTAATCGAGTAACTATATTTAAGGCAAATCCTATGGTGGATACACAACACCTAGGCCAATTCCAGTTGATAATCCCGTTGCAGTAACAACCATAAATTTTAATAATGATGATTTAGCAGATTTAGCCATTTTACAAGCAAGATCAAGCGTTCCTGCAAGCATCACAATACTTTTAGGAGATATTAACACTTTATTTACTAACCGTATGGTACTTAACAATATTAATGGTATTCCTTTAGTTAACCCATTTGCTATTGCTATTGGTCAAGGTATTCCTTTAGGTGAAGAAATTGCGGCTGACGATATTGTACTTGCGGAAAGCACTCCATCAAATACTTCTACAGGTGGCGTGTTATTTTTACCTTCAGCTAATAATTTACTACCTATTTTCCTACAAGTAGTTACTAATATTTCTCCTGCAACTGATTTTGATGGTATTGGTGGTAATAATGATTTAGCAATAATGGAGCAAAATCTAGGTATAATTTACTTACTCTATAACATTACAACCGATGGGGCAGAACAAATAGTTCCTATTGTTATTGGAGATATGTTTACTGACAGTTTTTTGCGTCCTACTTCATTAACTACTTTTTTTGACCCTAATATAGGCTTAAATAATATTGCTGTCACTGTAATTGCTAGAAACAATAATGATACTAGTACTGGTCAATTAATAGTATTACTTAATGATGGAGTAGGCAATTTTGGAAACGATTTACTTTTTCGTCAATTTGTTGCTACAACTGGCCCAACTAATATTATGAGTGCAGATTTTAATCAAGATGGTGCTAGCGACTTGGTTTATATTGATTATGCCTCTAGTTTAGCTGTTACAGCAATGAATGACGGGACAAATCTATTTTTAGACCTAAAATTTCGTGAAACTGGCGGGTTTATCCCTGTGTCTGCTCAGTTATCAGATGTTAACGATGATGATATACCTGATTTAATGGTAATTAACCAAGGTAATGTTTCTGCTGGCAATCAATCTTTAGTTTCTGTTTTGATTGGTAAAATGGATGGAAGCTTTATTTTAACTAGTTTAATAGCTGTTCCAAACATTGCTATTTCTATTGCAGGTGGTCAAGCAGATTTCTTTGGAGATGGACGACCACAAATAGTAGATTTTAATGGAGATGGCTTCCCTGACTTTGCTGTAGCATCAAGTCGAACTAGTGCAATTAGTAACTCAATAATTTCTTCTGTAACACTTTTAATTAATCAACCTTCGCAACCAGGCAATTTCATAGTTCAACCACCAATACCGCTTTTTGACGATACAATTAATGGTTTTCCAGGTCTAATTTTAGAAGATCGATTGGGTGGCCCTGGAATAGTTACAGGTCGAGGAGGTCAAACAGGTTTAGGTTTTGCTTTTGGTGGAGCTAATTTTTTAATGGCTGCTGGAGACTTTAATGCTGATGGGTTTTCTGATTTAGTTGTAACAGGTAGCCAATTAAATCAAGGAAATTTTCGTTCATCAATTTACTTAGTTGGTAATGCTACGGCTGGAACAATGAGAACTGTTAGACCGCAGCGAAGCCCACAATATGGGGGCAGTGACCCTTTTATTGCTGGAGCAGATACTTTTATAGGTTGTGTTTCTGGTTGGTTTACTAATTCAGATTTTTTTAATGGCGCAGCAGATGTTTTGCATGTTTCTGTAAATGGAAGTATTTGGATTGATGCCAACAACACAAGAATATTAAATCATGCGCCTAGAATAATAATTGACCGAAAAGACTTAAATGCTGAGTTTGGAAAGGGAAAAAAACAATTTGTTACAGCAGGCGAAATTGTAACTATCCCTGTTATTGGTGATGATATTGAGGGGGATCCCGTTACATTTAGCTTAGTACCAACTCCAACAGGTCAACAACCTCCACGCTTTGTAACTATTGATACTATTGAAGGTCAAGGAGTTTTAACTATTGATACTTCCCTTTTTTCACAAACCGGGCCAAATCCAGCAATCTTTCGCATTGCTGTTCAAGGAACTGATTTAGCCCAAAGCGGAACTGGAGGAAGACAACCTCTATTTAATCGTGATTATTTTACTCTAATAGTACAACCTAATAACCCTCCAATAATTCAACCAATCCCTGAACAAACTGTAGCAGTAGATAATACAGTGATTGTTTCTTTACTAGTAAATGACCCAGAAAATGATGAAGTAATAATTGATGTTGTTTGTGATAAAAATCAGTTTGTAATAGCAGAAGGTACAGATTTAACTATTGCTCCAACAATTGAGGATCTTGGGTTAAATGTTTGTGCTGTAACAGCAACTGACATTTTGGATTAAGCAGCACAGTTGGCTTAACTATTAATGTTGTGCCTAGAGCTAAAGAAAACCCAATAATTGATCAAATCGATGACCAAATAATAGGCCCAATTGATGTTATAGAAATCCCTGTAACATCTTTTGACCCTGAAGGAGATGAAAATTTAACTTTATCTTTGCTAACTGCTCCAGATTTTGTAAATCTAATTGATAATGGAGATGGAACAGGAACTATAATTTTAATGCCAAATCTATTTTCACCTGCTTTTAGCAATGTGGTTGTACAAGTTACTACTTCAGATAATCGCTTTGCTACAACTTCTTTTAACATCATCATAGATGGAGTATTTATTGTTGATGCAGTTTTTGACAAACAAATGCTATTTATTCAAGGTCGTGACTATGGCATAAACGGCGCACAAGTTATTATTAATGACCAAGATGTAAGTCAACAAATTATTAGTCAATCTAATTTTTCTCTCACCCTAAAAGGCAGTAAACGTAAGTTAAACTTACAATCAGGAGATAACTTAATCCAAGTTATGGTTGAAAATAGAATTTCTGACGCTTTTATACTTACGTTAGAGTAATCTAATTATTTGCCGATTTCCTTTACAACACAAGTAATTACAAACTTTTTAATCAATCTACTTAAATTATTAAAAAACATTATAAGACTTCTAATTGACTAGAATATTATTTTAGAATATTATTCTAGTACTATGAATAAACCATCTACCCGCGAAAGTATCTTAAAAGCTGCATTAGAGTGTTTTAACCAAATAGGTTTTCAAGCAACTACAATTGAGGAAATTCGCGCTCGCTCTCAAGCTAGTACTGGTAGTATTTACCATCATTTTGGAGGTAAAGAGCAACTTGCAGCAAGTCTCTATATTGAAGGGCTACAAAGCTATCAAACTGGTTTAATAAAGGAATTAGAAGAATACAAAGATGCAGAATTAGGTATTAAAGCTCTAGTCAAATACCACTTACAATGGATTAGCAAAAATGCTGATTTAGCACGCTATATTTTCCATACTCGACAAGCTGAATTCATTGGCAACCAAAAAGCTACCCTAAAAACAATGAACAAAGATTCATTTCAAGCCTTATCAAAGTGGTTAAAACCTCATATTAAAGCTTCTAAAATCAAAGACTTACCAATGGATGTTTATTTATCAATTTTAATTGGCCCGAGCCAAGAATTTTCCCGTCATTGGCTAGCAGGCAGGGTAAAAACTAGCCTTGAGCTAGCTAGCGAATTACTTGCAGAAGCAGCTTGGAAATCAATAGCTTATTAAATTTACTTTTTATAAGGAGCTAAAATGTCTCAAATTATTGATATGTGGGCACCTCTTGTCCCAACGCCAAAATTTCTTGCGCATGCAAGAGACAATTTTCCTAGTCAAATGCTAGGATATTTACGAATTTTCTATCATGAAACTGCTACAGAAGAATCTGTTGAAAGATTTATTGATAAATTTCACCAAGGCTTATCAGTCGCACAATATGTAAAATTAATGGATAAAGCTGGAATCAATAAATCTTTAATTACTGGGTTTGATGAGCTTACCAGCACAGGAAAAACATTTTCACCTAATTATTTAATTTCGGAAATTTTACATGAAGCCCCTAGTCGATTTATTGCGTTTGCTGGTGCAGATATTTTTCAAGGAATGCGAGCAGTAAAAGAAGTTGATAGACTTGTAAAAGAGGAAAATTTCAAGGGTCTAAGCTTAAGACCCTTTATGATTGGGCTTCCGCCAGATGATCGGCGTTATTATCCTTTTTATGCTAAATGTGTAGAGTTAGACATTCCTGTTAGTGTACATGCTTCAGCCAATTGGACAGAAATGCGTCACAACGAGTTAGCTCATCCACGACATTTTGACAATGTAGCTTGTGATTTTCCAGAGCTAAAATTAATTCTTAGTCATGGTGGGTATCCTTGGATTTTGGAAGCATCCTCTTAGCACGTAAACACCAAAATGTTTATTTAGAATTAGCTGCACATCGTCCTAAGTATCTAACTCAAGCAGGCACAGGTTGAGAACCATTATTTACTTTTGCCAATAGCATTATTCAAGATCAGGTGCTTTTTGGTACAGGGGCATTTTTACTAGGTAGGCCATTGGTAGAAATAACAACAGAATTTCAAGCTTTACCAATCAAACCAGATGTTATGGAAAAATGGTTATATAAAAACGCTCTAAATTTGTGGCAATAAAAAGAAAAGAGGTTAGAAAAATTTTTCTAACCTCTTAATTTACTTAAAGTTAACTAATCCAATTAACTAATAACGCCATCCACCACGTCTATTATTTTGAACTGGAGGACAACTATTTGGAAAATTATTTCTATTTCTTCGATTATTATTACGATAATTTACTTGATCAAATTGAGAGCGACGACCACTATAACCATCTCTGTAACCATCTTCAAAGGCATCTCTAAAGGCGCGTTTATAGTCATCTTTATCGCCAAATTCACGACGATAACCACTATCACCATCACGATAAGTTTTACTGCGATCTACATCAAAAGAATTTCTATAACTGCGATCATTGCTTCCTGCGCCAAAACCTAAGCGATAGCCATTTTCCCATGCAGGAGAATAGAAGTTATTGTTGTAGCGATCATTATAATCATAGCGTTGATTGTAGTTACGATTTTGGGCATTAGCATCAACGGAAAGGGTGAATAATAAAGCAATAGCACCTAAAGTGGCAAAACCTATTTGGTGTAGAAAACTTTTTTCATAGCAAGACACTCCTTAAAAAATCTATTAGAAAACTTATTTTTGTGTTAACTTTTTTGTGCCTGCTACTAGGGCATTTCTTGTGCCAAAAATATATATTTTTATGAAATTTCATAACTTATTGATAAACAATTAGTTAGAATATATTATTGTTTAATATTATTTCATTTTTTTTAATTTATGAAGCATATCGTGTAACTTATAACTATTTGCGTCTTTAGGTTCTAAAATGCTCTAAAATCTCTATTGATTGTAAGTTTTATTTGTAGTGCAATTGGCAACTTGAGAGAAGGTTGTTATAATCAAATTGCCTAAGAAGTAAGTAATCCAAATTGATTTTCAGCGCGTACATATATAGTGGAAGCAAAACGTATTTTATTAAATCCAGAAATACCAGAATCAACTGCTTATGACTTAATAGCAAGAATGGCACAGCAAGATCAAATAGCTTTGCAAGACTTCTATGACCGTTATAATAAGTTAGTTTTTTCTTTAGCATTAAAAGTTCTTAATTGTCGCACAGAAGCAGAAGAAGTTACTTTAGAAGTTTTTTGGCAAATTTGGCAACAAGCTAGCCAATATAGGGAAAACCGCGGTAGTGTAGTTGCTTGGCTAGTAATGATTGCTAGAAGCCGTGCTATAGATCGTCGTCGTGCTAGAGATCGTATTAGCAACACGCTTTATGTAGTTGATAATAATAATCTTAATGATTCATCTATAGATAGTGCATTAGATCCTGAAGAAAATTTTTAGACTGCTCAACGCCGTGAAGCTGTGATTAATGCTTTATAAGAAATGAGCGATAAACAAAGAATGGCAATAGAATTAGCTTATTTTGCTGGTTTAAGCCAAAGCGAAATAGCTACTCAATTACAAGAGCCTCTAGGCACAGTAAAAACCCGTATTCGCACAGGAATACAAATCTTACGTGAAAAGTTAAAACGTTATATTTAATTATGATTGAATGTAGCTTAAATAAAGAACTTAAAGATTCTCTAGCTTGTTATTTGTTGGGTGAGTTAGCCCCTAGTGATATAGCAGCTATAGAAAAACATTTAGCCCTAGGTTGTAGTAGTTGTGAAGAAGACGTTGCACAACTAAGAGAGTCTTTAACCTCATTAGTTTGTAGTATCCCTCTTTCTAACCCTAGTGAAAGTGTTAAGGAAAAATTACTAAATCGTGTTTGTAGTGAAACCAGGCCACAAAAGCCATTTAAGTTGATTATTCCTACTAAACCTTGGTATCAAACTACTTTTAACTTATTAGGTCGTATAGCTGCTTCTTTAGTAATTCTTTTACTTTTAGCAGAAACTGTTTATCTAATTGAATTCAATAAACGCGCTCGTCTACAAGCTAGTTTGCAAGAAGCACAAATTAACACACTAAAAGAACAAATTAACCAAAAACAAAAAGTTATTTCCAGTATTGGTAGTAGCCGACGATTAATTATTTTAGATAGCAAACTAATTAATAAAGCTTCTGGTCAAGCTTTTTGGGATACTAACCAAAACACTTGGTTATTTTATATTAGTAACTTACCCCCTGCTCCAAAAGGTAAAGTCTATCAACTATGGTTTATTACAGGGGATCAAAATGTTGTTAGTGGTGGAATATTCCAAACTGATGCTAGTGGTAATGCTCAATTGCCTTTGGCTACACCTCGTAAATGCCAAAATATTCAGGAGGCTGCTATTTCCTTAGAACCTGAAGGTGGTAGTGTAACACCTAGAGGTGCTATATATTTATCAGGCCCAATTTAATTATTTTAAGTTTGTTTTTAAAGAAAAAGCCCAAGGCTATCTTGGGCTTTTTTATTTTAAGAGGTCAAATTAATAAACTTGGAGTTTTTGGAGATTGTGATAAAACTACACCTTGTTCTGCAATAGCTTGTTTAATAACTGAAAAGTTAGCATCATCAACAGGTAAATCAATTACAGCTAAAGGGGAAGTACGTGATCTAATACGATAGCGAGGCCCAGCTAGAGTATGGCTATAAGTAATATTAGCTATTTCATCCCATTTAATTAAAAATAGAGGGATTCCACAACAATATTGTCTAATGCCTTTTTTTGAAATTTCTAAAGAACATCCTCGGCCTAAAGTTACTGACCAAATTATCATTATTAAAATAAAACTACCTAATGAAAATGGGTTAGCATTAATTAAACTAAGCATTAAAAGAATTGGTACAAAAGTAACCAATCCGGCAGTTAACACATAATTGATTGGAGTTTTTTCTTTAATAGTTAAACTTGTATTTTCCTGCATAAACTACCCCAGGGATTAAATATTAAGCAAAAAAATCTCGATGATCTACATACATACAGCGATCCATTATTATTTGTATATTATTTTTAGCTAATAATTCTGCTGCTTTGTTATTAATAATACCGCTTTGCAGCCAAAGAGCTTTAGGCTGAATTACCAGAGCCTCTTCAGCATGTGGGAAAACATCTTCAGAACGACGAAATATTTGTACTATATCAACAGGTTTTGGAACTTCTAATAAATTAGCAAAACATTTAATCCCTTCAATTTCCGTTAACTTTGAATTAATAGGTATTATTTTGTAACCTTGGTCAAGCATATATTTAGGAACATAATAAGATGGTTTATAAGTTGTTGCTGTCATACCTACTACAGCAATAGTTTTACTAGCTCCTAATAATTGCTTAATAGCTGCAACATCATCACTGATAATATTACTTTGCCAATTCTCCAACTTTGATCCCTTATAAGCCAAGCAATTATTTGTCACCTAGCTATTGCAAAATTTTTTTGAAATAATAGCTAGATACCTGACTGTGTTTTTTTGTTAAAAACACGTACTTGTTTATTTTCACTATTATTCTTAGGTGTAATAGTAATGGTTAAAACCCCTTCACCAGAAATATTCCAGGTTTCATTTTCGCTACTATTAGGCATTTGCACTTCACCTGTAAAAACTTTTTCTGTTTCTACAACTAGTTCATTAGCTGCATTATAACGAAAACTTCTTTTTTGGATAAAACCTCTTCTATCAGCTTTTTCTACAGTAGTACCATCCATAGGAAAAGTGTCTGGTTCGCTAGAAATTTTTTGTCCTCGCCCTTGGAATTCTGTAGAAACTGTTATTGTTTTGTTATCTTGTTTAATGATTAGTAAATATTCTTGGACGGTTGCAAATATTTGGAGTAAGTTAACGCTTTTTTCTTTGTCTAATACCCAAACTCCATTAAAATCTGCATTTTCTGCGGCTTTAATTGAAAATGAAAAAATATTTGGGCTAAAAATTGTTAAAAATGTTGTATATATAAATGTTCTACGATTTAACATTTTGCACAAAACTCCTAAAATAAAAGTATTACGTTAGTTAGATTTTTATAAAATTTAATAATGTTAGCATAGTTGCTATTTAATTAAATAGCCAATTATTCTAACCTAAAAAGAGCTACTTTTCTTACTTAGTCCAACTTTAAGGATATATTATGTATAGTAAATTGCTATTTATTTTACTCGTAATCTTAATTAGTAGTTGTAACATGGGCAATGCGCCTAAGCTTGTGAGCAGTGAATCTATGGATACTTCATCAAATATACCTAATCGCCCTCTAACTTTAAGAGAACAAATAGAAGCTTCTCGCCAAGAAAAAGATCGTATCTTAAAGCTTTCTCCAGATAGTCCAATATTAAAAGAAGAAAGAACTAATTTTAAGGGATTAAATTATTTTCCTGTAAACCTAAATTATCGCCTTGATGCAAAGTTTGAAGTTTACAAAGATAAAGAACAAATTAAAATGCTAACTAGCAAGGGTGAAAAAGATGTATATATCTGTTATGGAGCATTAAAATTTACTTTAGATGGCGTTGAATGCTCGCTAGATACTTTTAAGTCACTTTCTACAGATGTTGATCCTAAAAGGCTTTTTATTCCTTTTCGTGATACAACTTCTGGAAAAGAAACTTATGGAGCAGGTCGCTACCTAGAATTAGATGAAAATACTAATGGTATTTACATAATTGATTTTAACTTAGCTTATAATCCATATTGTGCTTATAATATAGATTTTAGTTGTCCCCTTCCACCAGAACAAAACACACTAAAAGTAGCTGTTCGTGCTGGAGAAAAAAATTATCATGAGTAAGAATTAATTTTTATTTTTCGAGAAAAAATCTATGGCTAGATATAAATTAATATTAAAACAAGCAATATTTACTGAGTTAGAAAACTCACAAATAGAAGCAACCGTTATACTTAATACCCAAGACAAAACCTACACGGGCATCAAAAAAGGTGAAAATAACCCTAGCAATAGGCTACGTTTAGCTGTTGAAGCTACTCTAGTAGCCTTAGAGCAATCTACTCCAAAACCTGTCAAGTTTGAGATTTCAGATATTACTATTAAAGAATTTGGTGGACAAAGCCATAAATTTTTAGTTGTATTGCTTAAAACAGATTACTTTATTCAACCTGTTGGGGAAGCTATTGAGCTTTTAGGGGCATGTCAGCTTTCTGAAAATGGGGCAGATGCTGAAACGGCAGCCCGTGCAACACTAGATGCTACTAACCGAACTGTAAGTTCAATGCTTGGTGGAAGGTAAAATATCTTTATAACTCAACTAAATAAGTAACTATGCCAATATTAGTTTTACCTCCAAGATATACAGAAGATTCTATAAGTCTTTGGAGGACAGCAAAAGAACTTGGTTGGAAGGTTGAAAGGTTGGTGTCATGGAGAATGCCACCAAATATTGTTGATTCCATAGTTGTAATTTATGGCGAATCCCTTTTTGCTGCTGTGGTTTCAGAAAATTTAGAAATTTCGCTAATTGAGCCAACTTTTGATTGGTTGGTTAAGCTACCATTGAAATATCTAAAACGGCAAATTCAGTATAAGACACTAGGCCAGTTAGAAAAAATAGAAGAAAAAATCTTTATAAAACCTGCTGATGATAAATGTTTTAGGGCAAAAATATATGAGCAAGGCGAAATAATCCCATCAGCAGACTTACTTCCTAGCAATACTCCTATACTAATATCTGAAGTTGTAAATTGGATGTCAGAATTTAGGAGTTTTATAATTGAAAGAAGTGTTGCAACAATCTCTGTTTATGCAAGAAATGGTAAAACAGCACAAGATGATGAAGGAAATTGGTTTGCTTCTAAAGATGAAATAATAGAAGCAAAAGCATTTATTGAAAACTTTTTAGCTGATTCAGAAGTAGCCTTGCCACCATCAGTTGTTGTAGATATAGGATTTATAGCTGATCGTGGTTGGGCTGTTATTGAAGCTAATCCTTCCTGGGGGTCAGGAATTTATGGTTGTGATCCTTATGAAGTTCTTAAAGTTATTTCTAGAGCTTCTATCAAAACTTCTTTACTAACAAACCAAGATAAGCAATGGATTATTAACCGTTCTTAAAACCTAGCAAATCTTAAAGCAAAAGAGCTAGAGAACATCCCTAGCTCTTTTGAAAATCTAACAAAATTACTAGCTTTTATGCGTAAGAATGTAAACCAGGTAGCAAATAACTTACACCTAAGTAAGTAAAAAGCATAAAAGCAAAACCAATGATTGCAAAATATGCAGAACGACGACCTTTCCAGCCATGTGTAAAGCGGGTATGTAAGAAACCAGCATAAGCTAGCCAAGTTACAAGTCCCCAAGTTTCCTTAGGATCCCAACTCCAATAAGTTCCCCAGGATTCATTTGCCCAAACAGCACCTAAAATTAACATTAAGGTAAAACCTGGAAAACATACAGAGACTAGTTTATAGTTAAGATCATCTAGTACTTCTAGCGGAGGAATATTCTTTAAGATTTGCTCACCTTTTAACTTAAATAATCCAAAGAACAAGCCACCAACAATAATTACAAAAAATCCTGTGCTAACAACTGGGTTAGAGCTAAAATTAACTCTAAGGTTTGGGCCCATTTGAGTTAGCCAAGCTTTTCCATCCACATGCTTATGGTCTGCTCCACCACCATCATCATGATTATGACCATCATCTCCAAGCAATGCTTCCACCTTAGCCATATTTGAAGCTGAAATATAAGGAGAAAAATCTTTGACAGTCTTCATTTGATAGTAAAGTGTACCTACAGCTAAAGCTTGTAATAAAACAGCAAGTCCAAACAAAGCATTAGCAGCTTTACGTAGTTTTGCATCTTCTCCTAAAAACATATCCTTAAGATACATTGCAGAAGAAGCCAAAAACAGCACTACAACTAATTGTAAAAATCGTCCGACAAAAGGAAATTCTGCTGTTAGAAAATCGCCTCTTGCTCCAGAAAACCTAATGGGCTGCTCACCTACTTTTGGTGTAAGCATCACTATATTCATTCCAAAACTTCCACCTGTAAGCGAGAAGTTACCAAAAAGTGCTGCTACTAGTAAATAAATACCTAAACCGAATAGAGCAACACTTAAAGCGATTCTTTCAGGCTTCATATTGTCTTTTAATAGGTAAATTATTCCAACAGCAAAAGTAACGGCACATATACCATAGCTTAAAGCCGCTACACCTACGTGTATTGGTCGCCAATAGCTTCTTAAAATTGGTTGGATTGGTTGAGTGATATCATTACCTAAAAATACAGCTAGGATTAAAAATAGCGCACCAACAGGCATTGTCACCGCGCCTAAAAATTCATATCTCTTACGTACACCTACTAAAACGGCTGTAAGACCTAAAAATGTAGTTAACCCTAAAGTAATGTCGTAGAGATTAGAAAGTGGGAAAGTATGGTTAATTTTTTCGGCCAAAGGTAATGTAGGCCAAATTGTCACCATATCGCCTTGGGCTTTAGTAAATTCTGTATATTCAATCCAGCGCATTCCCCAAGCAGAAAAATTAAGCATAAAACCTAGAATCATTGTCCACATGCCTAATTTTCTCATTAATGGTTCGCGTCCCATCAAATACATACCAAAAAACAAAGAAGATGCTAAATAGCAAATCAAAGCCAAGTTTGTTTGGCTAGCTTCTTTTAAAACATCAAGCTTAGTACCTTGAAAACGAACTAGAACTAAAACAGTTGCTCCAACAATAGCAATAATTGTTGGAAGTAAAGAGTTTATGTTAAACCAATTTTCGCCAGAAACACTAGGTGGTGAATAGTGCGCGGCTTCTGCTTTTGAAGACATTTTTATCCCTCCAAGCTTAGTACAGTTATTAGAAAGTTAGTTTATTAACAGAATGTTAAAAAGAAAATTACCCAAATTATAAATTATGTAAACAGCTTATGCTAGGCTCAACAGATAAGTTTAGCTAGTAAAATCAAAAACTTCCGAGGCTACACCGTCAACAACAATTACTAATTTATTGCTTCGTCCAGTCTCTCTTAAGTTTAATTGCTCTGGTGTACCTTCTATCATTAACCTACCTTTAATAGGAGCAAATTTTATAGGTAAATTAATTCTCTCTCCATTTATACGAATAATTGCGTTATCAGAAAAATTGCGACCAAATACTTTTAGTTTGCCTTTTTTGTAAAGGGCCCTAGTTATTACAGGTGATAGACCTTCAACATCTGCTACACCTCGTATTAACCAAGCAACGGGTTGAAGTTGAAAGTTAGGAAAAACTTCATCTACCCGCAAAAAAGTCCTACCAGCATCAAGAGTTACATAAGATTGACTACCAATAGGTTTAACCAAACCAACTGTGTCACCAAAAGCAGGTAAATCAGCAATAAAAATAGTGTCAATTACCCCAACAATAAAATTACCAGAGTTAATAGTAATTAATTCTGGTAGAAGGTAACTTTCAAAATTACCAGGATTATTACAGGTTACAGGAAATAAAACGGCAGGCGTTTGATTTGCATCTGGCCCATTTCCTTCAGGATCAGTATAAACGGCAATTCTTAGAGGTGAGCCAGCTAATACTCCTCGTGATCCATCACTAAAAGCAATTCTTACTTCTTTAAGTGTAGCTGGGTAGCCATCAGGTTTTAATGAATTAAACCAACCAAATCCAGGATCACCAGTTCCACCATAACGACCATCACCGCTACCATCATCTATAAGTAAGAGTTGTTCTCCAAGTGCTTGAGGGTTAATACCTTCTATTTGTGCCTTAATTAAATTAATTGAGGATTTATTAGCTTGAATTGATGGTAAAAGTAGAATGCTGATAATAAGCATTAAGCTTGCATATATTAATAAACTTAATTTTTTAAATACATAAAAATTATCACCTATTGATATTTCTGTGCATATTGTCGCAATCTAGCTATCTGTTGATTAAGTAAATCTGTGTATTCAGACACTGGACAAAGCTTTACATACTCAGTAAAAACTTCTGCTGCTTGAGCAATACGCCCTAGTTTTATCAATACATACCCAGAATTATAAAGTGCTGTACCGTAATCAGGTAATATTTGTAGAGCATTATTATAACTTTCCAAAGACTCCTCATAACGCTGCATTTCTGCTAATACATAGCCTCGGTTATACCAGGCTTTGTAATAATCTGTTTTTAAGTGAATAGCTTGTTCAAAACAATATAAAGCATCTGCTAATCTGTTAGCACGTGTAAGTACAACTCCTCGATTATTCCACATTGCAGGATCTTCTGCTCTTAACTGCAAAGCTGATTCATAAATTTCTGCTGCTTCTTCAAATTGCCCTATTTTTGCTAAAACATAAGCTCGATTATACTTAGCAGGTCTATAGTCTGAACGCAAATTTAGAGCTTTTTGATAACTTTCTAAGGATTCGGCAAATTCTTCTATTCTAGCTAGTGAACAACCACGATTATTCCAAGCTAAATAATGATCTGGTTTAAGTTCTACTACATTGTTATAGCTATCTAAGGCATCATCAAATCTACCTAATATATTTAGTACATTCCCATGGTTAAACCAAGATAAGTAAAAATCTGGCTTTATTTCAACAGCCTTTGCAAAAGCATTAAGAGCATCCTCATAACGCTCTAATTCAACTAATGAGCAGCCATAGTTATACCAAAGCACTGGCTCATCAGTAATTAAGCTTAAAGCTTGCTCAAAATTTTCTGCTGCTTTCTTAAATTGACCAATAAAAAATTGTTCATTTCCTTCTTTAAACAATTGTTCCGCAGCACGCGACATGGTGTTGATTCCTAATTGTGAGGTAATTGTTTAGATATGTGACCTATTCTAGCATAGGTCTACTAAATGTTTATAAGCTTTATAGATGATCCATTACTCTCTATAAAGCTTATATTTTGGTAGATTAATGATAATTTCCAGCAAAATAGTTTAGTTTTTGATTTATTAAACTAATTATTTTCTAGTTTTTTGATTATTGAAGATTTATCAGATAATTCATTGACTAATTGTTTTTGTAGTTCTACTACTTTAGCCATAATCTGAGAAACTTGATCTGTTGGACTTGTTGCTTTACGTGCTGCACCTGTTTCTCCTGAATCTTTCATATTTACAGGATCATTAGTTGCTTCTAAACGACGCGCACCGCTAACGCCTTCTCCTAAACCTGTGCTACTAGCACCAATACCTTTTTTAAGAGCGTCTATAGATGCTGTACCTGCGGCAGAATTAGGATTTTCATTTCCCTTAGCTGTAGATTGAAGTTGTTGTATTGAATTAACTAAACGGCTTAAATCATTTTTTTAACTGAGAGGAAAATTATTTTGATTATCTTGTATAGGGTCAATATTAGTAATAGGTTTGTTATAAGAACTACTAAAATTTTGCGAACGTGCTGCCATTGATTCTATAGGTGAATCGCTAGGAGGTGTAACTTGCTTTACAGATAAACCTGCAAAATTGCCTCCACTTTTTGATGGTTCGGTTAATTCTTGTTGCTTTAGTAAATCAGCCTTGGTTTATTCCACTAAGATTGCCTTTTATATTATTAATACTCATAAACTTATACCTTAAATTAATATAATGAAATTTATTGCTGTTTTGTTGGAATAGTCAGAAGGCTTATCGGCAAAGCAAACTATTTAGTTGCCCTGGGCAAACAAAATTAAAAACTATTGATAAAAAATATCTTTAAGTTCAACCATTATTAGATTTTCTGCATCTAGTCTATGGGAACTTACTGTTAACTTAAACAAAATAAAGGGGTGCAGATTATATGGCTAAATCAACCAATAAACATTATATGACCCGGCGAGGTCGTCAATATTTAATTGAACGCAAACAAGATGGAACTTTTGGCAAATTTATCCCTATTAGCAAAACTAAAGCTAAAAAGGAAAATCCTAAAAAAACTTCTACTACAACTGAACCAACAAAGACTTTAAGTGTTTAATCAACGAAATTTAACCTTAAAAAGTAAAAGTGCTGAGTGAAATATCTCAGCATTTTTATTTTTGACCTATAAAATCTAGTCAATGCTCTTGCGTTAAAGCTTAAAGCTTGTCAAGATTAAAAAATCAATTTTCAGTAATCATTTTGGAGTAATACTGGTAGAGTTATGGCTAAACAAAAAAAACTATTTTATTTACTTGCTATATTTTTCTTAATATTTTCACTAGAGCAACCAAATTTTAGTCAAGTTAATAAAGAAGTTAGTAAAGGTTCATCTCTAATTTCTTTTGTTGCACAACCTCCATTATCTCAAGATGAAATCTTAAACCGGGTAAAAGCAGCACGGGCAGCACGTCAGGATTTTGATGATATTGCCGCAGATGTTGATCAAAGAGGAATAAATTTTGTCCCACAAGAACAACTTTTTAACCAACTAAGATTTTTCCGAGCCAGTATTGTTAATAATGCTTTAGCACGTGCTGATGAACGTCGCAAAGCTTTGATGACCCAGCCAAAAACTACAGAAACAGAAGTAATAGAAAATCTTTCTGACGAAGAAAAACAAAACCTTAAATCACTTCCATTTATTGAGCAGGCAAGAAAAGTCGCTCTAGCCTATGTTTCTTCGCTTCCTAATTTTATTGTTCGTCAACAAGTCCAACGTTATGGCCGCCCATTAGTTGAAGGCTGGAAGCTAGGCGACTATTTAGAATTAGCCGTTAGCTATGCTGCAGATCGTGGCGAAGACATAAAACTAAAACTAAAAAATGGGCGTGCTGCTAATACTACATTTGAAGAAGTTGGTGGACTAACTTCTACTGGTCAATTTGCAGGTCAGCTATCAGCTATTTTTAGCCCAGAATCAAAAACTTTATTTACCGAAAAAGGCAGTACGAATTTTTATGGACAACCCTGCTTAGTTTTTGAATATAGAGTAGAAACTAGAAACTCTCGCCAACAAATAAAAATTGGCAATGCCCAAGTTATTACTGGTTATCAAGGTCGGCTCTATATCCATCAAGAATCTAAACAAATCTTAAGAATGGAACAAGAATCAATTGAAATTCCTTATACTTTTCCCATCCTAGATGCTACTTCTTCAGTAGATTTTGGCTGGGTAAATATTGCTGGTAGAGACTATTTACTACCTGTTAATGCTCAAGTTTCTTTAACAAGCCGAGAAGATCGCTTTACTGCTCTTAACTGTATTTCTTTTAATAAATATAACAAGTTTGATACAGACGTTAAGTTAGTCGATTAACAAAACTGTTAATTTGACTTATCCTGAGTAAATTTGATACGAATAAGTTCATGAAACTGTCCTTGACTACTATCTTTAGTGATAATAATTTTTTCTACTGGTGAAACGCTATCTAGCAAACTTGCAATATTTCCTGTAAAAAAATCTTCTGTGCTAGCATCTGATGTTGCATGTGTTTCTTGGTAATCGTCAATTGCGTCTTCTTGTATTTTGCTAAAAATACCATCAAAAACCTGTTGTCTTTGAGTAAAATCAATTACAGTTAAATTTGTAATCGGTTTGCTAGAAATATTTTCTAGTTTTCTTTTGCTGCTAGCATTTTTTTCCATTTTTTTAAGTAAATTTCTATTATTGCTAATAATTAAATCTTGTCCTTTTAGTTGATAGCAAATCTCCCAACCCAACATTGGCATTGTTAAAATTCTGGTTTGACCGCTTAAATTTTGCCAAGAAAGATTATTGCTATTGCCTGCAATCATCGTGCTATCAGACGCTAGCTTAGAAACTACTGTTTCAAAAGCTAATTGATCAAAATTTGCAGCATCTTCCAAACTAACAATAATTGCTTTATGAAATTCTGCAAATAGCGGCCCGTCTATAGCTTGTGGTTCTTGAAGTAATGCAACAGTTTTTGCATTTGTAAAAATTTGATCAAGTTTTTCCAAAACACTTGCACGCTTGTAATAACTTGTTTTTGGAGTAATTTCTAAATCATCAGCATCTACTGGATCATTTATCTGTTTATTAAAATCATACTCATATAAATAGTAATCTACATAATCATTATAGTAATAATCCGAGGGTTCGGATTGTTCAGCTTCAGCATAGTAATAATATGAGTGGCGTTTTGTTGCTTTTGCTGGTTCTAAGTCATTATCAAACAAATAGTTATGTATGGTTTTAGAAATTTTATTTTCTTGATCTACAGCCTCTATTTTTAGATAAGGCAGATCATCAGGAATAAATTGATTGATACGTTTTACTTCCAAAGAAGGAATTTGTTTAGCTGTTAGGTCTGTTTTTGTTAAAAAATATCGTTCTTCACGCCATTCTTTATCTTTTAATTCAATATCAAAAATTGCAGCTTGGATATTTTTTAGCTCATCTAAGTTTTTCATTATCCAGTAGTTACGAAAATAATAATCTTTATTCAGTTTTTCTTGTGCTACCCAAATAGTTGCATAGTGAGGAGTTATTTTTTTAATCAAATTTTGATAAGTAGGCTCTGAAGTTAATCTATCTGTAGATTGCGAAGTTATTTTGCTGCTTACATTGGTTAGAGTACGAATCATCAATTGTTCATTAGTAGTCAAAATAAAATAGCCATTTTCTAAAGCAAAACTTATCCGTTGTGTTTGACGTTCTCGATCAACTTTTATTTCTTTTACAAAATATTTAGCACCGGATTTTAGCTTGTTTTCTTCAAAGTTACTTTTATTAGCAAGTAAGTTAGAAAGCAAAAATTTTTCTGTTGTTAAAGGAGCAATAAAAACCACATCTAAGCGACCAATATCATAAATTGCTATAGCGGCTTGTTTTTCGCTTATTTCATCCAAAAATTGATCATTAATTTCTATCCCTAACCCTTGGCTAAGATCAGTAAAACGATCTGATATTTTTCTGCCTAAATGTCTTTCTGTAAATTGCTGATAATTTGTGCTAGACAAATAACGCTCTTTAAGTTCTGAGTTATTCCAACTTTTTAACATTGTGGGTAAATCGTTAAATTGTGCAAAACTAGCACGCCTCGTGGAAAGTCGGCTGCTAGCGACCTGACATTACGAGCCGAATAACCGTTAATAATAAGTAAAGTGACAATAATAATTATTGCTGAGAATGTAATTAAAATTTTATGTATTTTCATAACAACCTACTTTTTAACAAAATATTGTTTTTCACTGCTCCATTGCAAAACTACTTCTTTTTGATCAATAACCTCTAAAACTTTATAAGCCCGGTTATGCCAATGCTGTTTAGCTGTATGCCAAGAATTATCTATATCAGACCAGTATATATATTCTGGTACTTCTCCTATGTAATAGATTATTTCTTGTTTGATGTTTAATAAAAAATTTGGGTTAGAGCTATTAGGTTTTTGGTAAGTAGTAACTGTTAAATTCTTAATATCAGCCCAATCTTTTTTCTTATTAGGATGTTGTTTAACAACAAGTTCTGGCAACTCTCCAACTTTTTTTAGCTGGTTGTTAATTAATTTCAAGATACTTAATTGACTATGATAACTACTAGCATCAGTTGTAACTTCTCTAACTAATATTTCATAAACATTTGGTTCAATTAAAGATACTGTTTGCAACCAGCTATCTAAATTTTTATCAAAAGATTTTCCCCAACTACTAAGGCAATCAATTACTACCCATCCATTAATTTGTTTTTGCAAAATAATCGCGCTAGGGTTTCCTAAATGAACAAATTTGATAACGGCTGTTTCTGATATTTTGTCTAGCTTTATATACTCTAGTTTTACATTGTCGGCGCGTTCAGGATATTCAATATCTCTTTGATAGTCATAATAGATATTGTCTTTTTTTGGCCTTAAAAATAGCTCTTGATAAATCCCTCGTCTTATTATTGGCTCAGGATGAGTAATCAAACTAACTATATGTTCTGGGCTAGGATAAGCTTTACTAACCTGTTTATTTTCAACAGGTTCTTTTATAACTATTTTTAATTTATCAGGAGTTTTAATAATTAATATTGCTATCACTGTTCCTAACATAAAACAGAATGTAAAAGCAAAAATTCTTGAATAAAAACCTTTCCATAATTTCATAATAACCACTTTTCTATTTATCTGGATAAAGAACTAGTTTCTACTTTTTGGCTGTTTTTGGATTTAGCTTCCTTTTGGTAAGTTAAATCATCAATCCGCTTTTGTAGTTTGGCTTCTACTTCTTTATTTGTTATTGGTTGCATAGCTTTAAGAAACCTTATTGCTAGCTCAAAATCTCCTAGACTTTCAGCAGCATTAGCCGACAAAGCTAATAAATCTAGGGTTGTTTTATACTCTTGATTTCTCTCAATAGCTTTTAAGAGTTGCAAATTGCCGCTAGAACTATTTTTTCCCATTCCTAGAAGATTTTCTGTTGAGTAGTAATTGCTAAAATACTGTTGTAATTGGCTATCTTTTTTAGCTAATTCCAATACTGCTTCTGGAGCATTAGTTATTGAATAAAGATAAATTCTTTGCCTTAACGCTGAAGTTTCGTGCAAAAAGTCATAAGGTTTGCAGTCATAAGGAATTTGATTAATTAATGCTAAAGCTGTTTTGAAATTGTTATTCTTTCTTTCTAAAATTGCTTGAAAGAATTTCATTTCAACAGTGTTAAATTGTCCATTTATTAATTTAATTGCCGCAGAAAATTCGCCTACACTTGCCAAACGCGTTGCTTCAATAGCTAGCTTAAATTCTTTATCAATAACTTTTTCTGTCACTGCCCAAAGTTCACGATTGGTTTTTGCAATCGTAGGAATTAGCGACACAGCTAACAAACGATTTTTGCGCGAGACTTTTCTATCAGAAATAAAGTTTACTAGCTCAATCATAGCTTCTTTAACTTGATTATTTGCTGCAAATAAACGAGCTAATTCTATGGAATTAATTTCACCAGCATAGATTTTAAGTTGTTTACGCTGTTCTATAGCTAAATTATATTGACCATATTTAGTAGCTATTTCTGCTATTGCTTCGCCAACATTAAAACTTGAAAATCCAGTCTCATCTCCATAAACAACAGGAGGTGTAATAATATATTTTTCACTAACTCTATAAGTTTTAATAATTTCAAGATTTAGAAGCTCTTTTGCTGCTTTTGCTTGTTTGTAAGAATCTACAAAATTTAGTGTTAGTTGTAGTAATTTATTCCCTAAATCTATATCTCCACTACGGTAAACAACATCTGCTAAACCTATTAAATTAGGCAAAGTGTACTGTTCTAAAGCTAAACAACGTGAGTAATATGCTTTTAATAGTTTATCTTTTTCTAAATCTCTATCAGCTAGTAGTTTTAGAGCTTGTTGCAAGCGTGTTTGACTAGGAACATCTATAGTTTTAATGTCTTTTTGAACTTCTATTTTTGTATAGTGAAGCAATTTTTCCCAAGCTTGCTGGATTTGTCCTTTACGTAGCATCAATTGAATTTCAGCTACTCTTAACCACTCTGGACGCAAATATTTATTAGCTAAAGACTTTTCTATTTCTTGAGTAAGTTTAAGTGCTGCGTCATTTTTATTTTGTGAAAGTAGCAAATGCAAATACTCTTTTTGCCACTGATATTGTGTTGCATTAGGCTCTTTAGATTGGAAAATTTTATTGTGATCTAGTTCTTCCTCTAACAAACTTAAATCTTTTGCAAGCTTAGCTCTGTTGAAATACTCATAATCAACATCTATCTTAGAAATCCTGCTGCTATTTTCAATCATCAATTCATAAAATGGTGCAAGATATTCAATAGCAACTAGTTGTTCTCTAATTATAATTTCTGGTGTTGTGGAAGTTTCTAATTTAGATAGATTTACAAGAAAATCTGCTTGTGCTTTAGCTTGGTTACTATTAAGTTTTCCACCTTCTTCCTTAAATGAATTTGCAAGTAAATAAAGATAAGATTTAATTTCTTCAGGTGTTTTTTCATCTTTATTTTCTATTAACTTATTTTTTAATTCTTCTCGTGCTTTTTCTACTAGTCCATGTTTTTTTAATGTACTAAGCCATAGTTGATTAACATTTGTTTCATCTTTATTTAAGATTTTTAACCAATAATTTAATGCTTTTTCTTTATCACCTTTTAGAAAATAAGCTGATCCAATATCAGCTAAAATTTCAGCAGAATTAGCACCCATTTCTTGAGCATTAAGTAAATAAGAAAGAGCTTTTTCTGTATTTTTTTGAGCTAAATACCAATGACCTAATTTTTGTTGTTCTAGCGCGTCTTGTGGTCGCCTTTCTATATTTGCCGGTAAAAGTCTATCTGCTGTAATTGTTTTTATAGATGTTTTATAGAGCCATTGACCATATTTATTAGCCATTTCAAACCACTTATCACCAACTAATTGATTTTTTTCATTAGCCTTAATTTTGATTAAATTCCCTACTTTTTGAAAATTTAAACTATGGTCAAAATACTGTTTATTTTGCTCATTATAATCTTCTAGTTGAAGGCTTATTTCTGCGTTATAGCTATCTTGCCAAAGCTTATCAGACTTTGTAGCTTTTATAGCTTGATGAACTAATGTTTTTTCATTCTTAGCTATTAAAAAATTAATTAACTGTTTTTGATAAACAGAGTGTGTTTTTGTTAAATCAACTAGCTTTTGTTGATCATTTTTATCACCTTGGTAAAGAAGCGTTAAGTAACGCTCTACCAAAGGGTCATTTTCTGCGTCTGGGTTAGACTTATTTTCTTGAAAATAACGATGCAAAGCTTTTAGCTCTGTTTTTGTATCTTCAAGTAATGAGCTAAACTTCACTATTTGTTGTAAATATATTAAATCAAATGCTTTAGGAAGCTCTGTTTCTTTTTCTAAAAGTTTAAGTGCTTTTTGATAATTTCCACTTAGTTCATAAAAATTAATTATTTTTCCAAACCTATCTTGATAATTGACACCTTTGTTATACCCTGTTCTTAACTGCGTTAACAAAATATATTCTTGCAAATCTAAAAACTTAGTGGACAAAATAATATTTTCTACCAGTTGTAAACTACTGTTACTATTAGCTTTAACTACTTCAGCACTTATCAAACTTGTCAAAGTTTTATATAGCTCATTTAATTCATCTCCTGTAGCAGAATTTTCTGCTATGTTTGCAATAGAACTTGGTAAAACGCCGTCTATGATTTCTAATAAACTTCGTGCTTTGGCTGCATCATAACTATTTTCTTTTTGTATTTCTTTTATTAATTTATCTCTCAACTGTAAGAAGCTTTGTAAAATTTTAGATAAAGAATCTTCCTTATGAACTACTTCTATATAATTTTGCAACTTATAACTGTTGATCTCAGAAGCCTTATAAGGATCTGCTAATAATGCTTCAAAAGCTTTTCTATAAAGGTTGATAGCTTCTTTCTCATTGGTATTTCTTAATTGTTCTGCTTGATCAAATCCTGATGCTACTTTATTTTGGTTGTTTTGAATATTTTCTTTATTTTTTTCTATAGGTATTTTGCTCTTTAATGCTAAAGATTCACTCTCGCGGCCTGCTAAATCTAGTAATTCAATAGCTTGTTTAACATAAACAACTTCATAATTAGAAAGCTCTATAGACTTATTAACTGTGCTAATTGCAAGTGTTAAATCCTCTTTTTCCTTGTAAATTTCAGCTAAAGAGCTATAAAGCTCTGCTTTGGTTGGTTGGTTATCAATTGCAGCTTGATAATATTTTATAGCAGTTTCTAAATCACCTTTAGATTTGGAAATTCTAGCTAACACAACCGCCCAGCGATAATTTTTATAAGCTTGCTCAAAAACTTTTTTATAATAAGCAGCTAGTTCATCTCCTCCACCATATTTTTCAGTGTATTCAATAGCAAGATCTAGTTTGTAATAATCTTCTGGGTTACGGTTAATGATTTCAATGTGCTGTTTAATTGCTGCATTGTAATCTTTAATTTGGGTAAACTTATCAATCATTCGTTGACGAAAATAAGCTATTTCAAGCCTTAAATCTCTGATGTGCATATCTTGAGACTCAACAGCTTTTAACCCTTCTGCTAAAGCTTTTTCTAAAGCTTTTTTATTTTCTGTTCTTATATAAAGATTTGTTAAAGTCTCTAAAACTTGGCTATCAAGTTTATCTTCTTCAAAAAGTTTTTCTAAAAGATTTTGTGCTGTTTTTGTGTTATTAAGCTCTAACTCACGTTGAGCTAAACGCTGAGTAAGTTGGTAGCGAAATTGTCCGCGACTCTTTTTTATAGCTTGATTTAATGTATTAATAGCTTGTTTAGTTAAGCCTAAATGCCAATAATTGCTAACAACTTCATCAATCACACCATAATTAAAAGGGTATTTTGCAATTAAAAATTGTAAGTTTTTAATAACTTGCTGTTTTTCTTCTCGCTCTCGGTGAAGTGAAATTAATTGTAATCGGCAAGAAATATCTTCTTTGTATGAACGGCTATATTTAAGGCATTGCTTTATGGTTGCAATTTCGCTGTCTTGGTCTTCCATCTCTCTAAAAAAGCTTCGTGCTTTTTTAAGAAATCCCATTGATTTTGTTTGATAAATAGCTTTTTTTAGTAAATTGCTAGCTAAATCTTTTTTTTCTGCAAGTTCTAAAACTTCCACATAACCTAAAACAAGTTCATCTGAATTTTTAGTTCTAGCTAATTCTTGAGAAAAAGTTTTTTCTATTTCTGCTGTTAGTTTTTCACGTCCATAAAGTGTTGCTAACCGCTTACGGCATTTACTATATTGCTCATTATCTTTAGCAATTCCTTTAATATACTCTGCAACTGCGCTGTTAGATTGATGTTTAGCCTCAAGGATTGCACCCATTTCAAAAGCAAGTAATGTATTATCTTGTTTTTGTTTACGTAATGCTTCTATTACTTTTAGCGCGTCATCATATTGAAAATAATCCCAAAATATTGTTGCTGTATCTAAATAAGTTTGTTTATCTTTACCTAATTCTAAAAGCTTTGACCATTCTATTTTAGCTTTTTGATAATCATTAGTTTCTGCATAAAGTTCGCCAGCAATAACTCGATCTCCTGATAGTCCGGGTCTAAGACTAACTTGCTTAATTTGTACATTTGTGGCTTCAGTTAAAAACTTCCTTTGCACTTGACCAAATGAGCGTGTTAAGCCTACTAGTTGTTGAGCAAAATCTTGATTACCTGGGTAAAGGCGGTTTAGCTCTCTATAAGCGTCAATGGCTTCTTCATAATTACATAGCCAGATTGCTGCATCAGCACGAAAAAGCTTATAAGGCAATAAATTATTGATATCTGTGCTGTTAACTAATTTATTTTGAGCATCAGCTAAATATTTTCTTAGCTGATCATTTTTTGATAAATAACTCAAATATTCATTTCTAACTTCAGGCCAAATAAAATAATATCGCCCAATTAAGGCTTGCCAGTTATCCCATTGTTTATGAACAACATAGTAATCTAGTAAACCTCTTACAAACTGATGATTTTGGGGAAAACGATTATGTGCTTTTTGATAAAGTGAAAAATAGAGGCCATCATAAAACTTGCTATATTGCCTATAATCAGTTACAAACTTATTTAAGTAGTCTTCTATTTCTTTATCATCAAACTTGCTTACCAAATCTTGAGAATAACTAGCAAATTCTTGATAACGTTCTTTACTAATCAACCAACGTGCTAGCCGGTCATGCCAAAGTGTTGTAGGAAATTGCTTTATAGCTTTTTGGTAAACGGCTAATTGGTCTTCAACTAAGTTTGTTTGTCCCAACCATTGCAGTAACTGTTCATAAAGACCTGACTCTTTAGGATATTTTTTAATCTCTCTATTAAATAACTCAATAATTTCTTTAGTACGATTTTCTTTATCTAAAGCAAAAATATAGCGGTTTAGCACTGTGCTATAGTCAATTTTTTGTGGCTCTACTAAATAATCTTCAAAACTTTGTGCTTCTTCATAGTAATAATATTCTGCATTATCAGACTTTGGTTGTGTAATTTTTAGCCCTGGATTAAGTTCTACAAATTCGGTAGTTGGCGCAACCTTTGTTGGCTCAGACATTGGAGGTTCAATAGTCGTCTGTTTTTCCTCATCGTCTTCGTTGTAGCTATTTTGATTAACTTCTTTGTGTTTTACAGTTTTCAATAATCTTCCTGTTCTAGCATTTTTTCCTAAATAATCTAAGATTTGTTGGTATACGGCTAATTCTTTTTCCCTATCTTTATTTAGAATATAAACATCCGCTAGTTTCATTGCTACTTCAGGAAATTTTTCTGCTTTTTTGTAACGATTTTCAAAGTCTTGTAAAGTTTTATCAGCTATATCTGTGTTGCCTTTTTCAGTATAAAAACGAATAATATCTAAATACATTTGTGCTAGTTGTGGAGAGGTAGGAAATTCTTTTTTATAAGTTAAAAAGATTCTATAAGCAGCCGCCTGATTAAAATGGTGAATAGCATTTGTTTCGGCTTCAGCAAACTTTTCTTGAGGCTTGCTATCAGAAAAAATTAAAGAAAGAATGCCTCCAATGACTCCAGGATTTCTATCAGCATTAGCAACCTCTTGATAAAACTTTAGATTGCCTGTAGTTACAGGTAATCTTTGGTTTTGAGAATCCATAACTATTTCAAATAATTGATAAAGAAGTTGTCCTCTTAGCTCACTACCAGGTTTTAACTCCCCTTGATTATAAAGTGTATAAACATAGCGTGATGCTCGTTCGGCTTCTCCTTTTTTTAATGCAAGACGAGCTAAAATAGTTAGCTCTTTACTTGTCCAAGTGATGTTGTTTTGGCTACGTGACTCTTCTAATTTATAAAAAATATATGAACTTAGGTCTTGCTCAGAGTTGTAATTACAATAATCAATTAGCCTTATTGCAAAATCAAAACTAGAAGGATCTTTTTGGAATTTAGCACGAAGCTCTTGTCCATATGCCCGCAACTGGTCATTATCAGACAGCACTTCATAGTAAAAAGATTGTTTAATATTATCAGGCCAAAATGGGTCAAAATTTTTGATATAAAGCTCTTTAGCAGCTTGCCAATCATCTGTTTCTAACAAAATATCAACTTGTTTTTTAAGAAAATATTGATCTTTATCAGCAATATTTTGTCTATAAGAATCAACTATTTTTAGAACAGTTTTATATTCTTTATCTGTGACTAATTTATCTAAATATTTCTCCAAAATTTCTAAATTATCAGGATGACGACTAGCTACTTCTTTATAAAATTTAGCTCCTAGATATTTATCTATTTTATGCTTATCAGCCAAAGCAACAAGTTCATCTAAAATATCAGGTCGTTCTTCATCTGGTGCTAAATCTAGCATTTTATTTAGAGTGTCTGCTTGATTGACAAATTCAGCTTGTTCTTGATAAAAATTGGCTAGTTCAGTTAAGGTAGTTTGGCTATTTTCAGATAAAGACACATAGTTTAATAATGCTTTTTCTGCTGCATCTTTATTCCCTAATTCTATTTCTAGTTGAGAAAGTTGTTTATAAACGCTTGGCTCTTTTGGATAGCGTTTAGCTACTGCTAAAAGTTGGTTACGTGCTGTTGCCGTAGGATAAGGAACAAGTGCTGTAGTAGCAAAAAAATCCGCTTGATTATAAATAGCTGACTCTATAGCTTGAATAACTTCATCTTTAACAACTTTATTATTATTTGTTTGCTCTTTATTTTCTGCTGTATTTTGGCTAACCATTTTGGTTACTGGAATAGTTATAACTATTATTAAGCCCATCATTAGCAATAATCTTTTTTTATTTCCGCTCATAATTTTCTCTTTACTATCTAGGTAATATAACTAGGTTAATGTCTTGGCTAGATTGGTTATAAGCTCCATCTTCAGCAATTACGCTTAGAGTATAATTTCCAGCCGGTAAATCATTTGGAATCTGTAATTTACCTATATTAATTTGCTCTTTATTTGACCAACGTAAATTGATTGATGTTAAAGATGAAAGTTTAGCAATTAATCTAATTGTGTCTTTGTCTGCATTGGCTTTAATGATTAGCTCATCGCCAGCTTGCAAAGTAGTTTTAGCAAGTTTTACTTCTAGTTTTGGCGCGTGGCTATCAATAACAAAGCTTTTTTCTTCTTGAAATCCTTGTCCGTGTTTATCTGTTAGCAACAATCGGCACTTATAAGATCCATCAGGCATATCAGCAGGAGCAAAAAAGCGTCCTTCCCAAACATTTTCTTCTGCTAAATATTTTAGCGGGAGAGTTTCGCCAAATGGCAAGACAGCAAAAACCGCTTTGATAGATTCATCTGTTTTAACTCGAATTACTGGATCGCCTGGCTGAATTAAACGAGGACGAAGTAACGCCCTAGGTGCAGCAATAAAAGAAGTGTAGGGAGTAACAAATTTATATTTTTGGGCAAGTCTAATAATCTCAGCAATATAGTCTTCTCTCTCCCCATAAAGATCCATTTCTCTAAGTAGTGCATCAACTCTAGCACGGGCCCAAATTCTTGGTAATTGTGCATGTGTATCGTCAAACTCTGGCAATAATAAATTACTAAATAAATTTATTGGACGATTGCCTAAAAAAGCTTTAACGCTAACAGTTGCTTGCGCTTGAGGCTTGCGATAACGTCCAACATAGCTATAACTGCTTTGATCAAAAGTGTTTTTATCGCTAGTGGCATAAACTTGATAAAAATTCTTGTCGCTTTCTTCAAAACTTAAATTAGAAATATTTGATTTCTGTGTTTTATCAATAATGCTTTTTACTGGAAAATTGATGTCTTCTGTTTCACGCATTGACAGAGCATAACCATTGCAGTCTTTAACTAATTGTTCTAACAGGTTGTTAGCTGCATCGCTACCTAAACCTAAAGCAAAAAGTCTGGCTTGCAATTTACTATTAGTTTTATTAAATTCTTCAACTATTTTTGATTTTTGTAGCTGGCCTATAGTTGAGTTAGCATCAGAAATTAAAATAATGTTCTTATTTCCTGTGGGGAAAGCATTTATTAATTTAAGTGATGTTGATAAAGCTTGATGTAAATCTGTACCACCATAAAGCCAAGACTCTGTAACAAATGACATGGCTTTGGCAATATTTTCTTTTGTTGCTGGTAAAGGGTTGTTAGATAAAGGTGTTACAGTTTCATTAAAAAGAACTAAATTAAATTGTGACTGCGGAGTTAAGCTATTTAGAAATAGCTCCAATGCAGAAACAGCTTGCACCAATTTATCACCATACATTGACAAAGAAGTATCTAGCAAAATTAACACATTACTTGATGATTTTTGTGCTTCTTCATTAAAGACTGCTAAAGTTTGAAAATATCCGTCGGGATTTGGTTTTGCTAAAGCAGGATCTCTAAGGTCATAAGCAGAAATATGTTCTGGCGCACGATAAGCAATAGCATTAAGCTGATTTTTTGCAACATTTAGCTTGTAACTTAATTCTAAATCTTCTTCTAACTCAACGTTTTTTGCTTTGTAAACCGCTTCAAATTCATTTGCAGTAGACTTTAGCACCTGCATTTTATAGTTTTCCGAAGCAATTTCTGTAATTGGAGTGTTACTTAAGATAGTCACATGGATGTTTAGCTCATCTACTTCTTGGCTATAACCAAATTCAGGCTTAAGAGGAAAAGAGAAGCGGCTAGTTAATTCTTCCACTTCTAAGTTTTCTGTATACTCTAACTCTAGTCTTTTACTTCCATAAGCAGGAATAGGAAAAACTTTTACAGAAAAAGCAGAACTACCGCCATGCTCATCATCTTGCTGTAACAAACCTGGGTCAACTTTTGCATTTGTAAGATCGCCATAAACGGCTTCTGCTCGGCGTTTTTCCATAATTACCCCAGGAATACGCACATTATTTTCCCAAATAGCAAAATCAGAAATTGTTCCTGTGGTGGGCAACCCAAATGTATATTTGCCTTCTAAAACTGTTCCATAATGATTATCAAAAATCTGTAATACTTTAACTCTTGCATATTGGTTATCTATCAAAATATCAACATTCATCACAGATAAAGAAAGAACATCTGGTTGATTAGTTATATTTGTAGGCAGCAACACGCCTGACTGAGCCGAAATTCTAGACATCGGCCAATAACCAATTAAAATCAATGTAATAACAAGTGCTAAATATAGAGTTCTACGACTCATAAACTTGTCCTCTAGTTTTCTATTTGTTGAAAGAAATTTTTTGTTATTTTTGCAATACCGTTAGTAGTTCCAACATAAATATTGTCATTACTTCCTGTAATGCTTAAGACATTATTTAAATGTATTTTTACTTGATGCCAACGTTGATTGTTTAGCTGATAAATCCATAAGCCGTTAAGAGTGCCTACATAAAGGCGTTCATTGTCGCTAAACATCGCATTAAGATTGACGGCTAAACGTCCAATTTCAGGAACAAAGCTACGGAGTTCCCCATTAGGCATTAGCTGATAAACTCCGCCGCCATAAGTACCAATAAAAAGTTGTTTGTTTGCTATTTGTAGGCTTGTAATCCAATTACTCTTTAAGTTGGAATTAGCGTCTTTGTAAGTGCGAATTACTTTGTCATTAGAAATTTTTGCTAGCCCAGTTAAAGTAGCTACATAAATATTTTTGTCTAAAGTTGAAATGCTATAAGTGCTATTACTTGGAAGACCTTGAACAGTTGTAAGCAAAGAAAATTTATCTGATTTACCAATTGCTAAACCTTTAGCAGTGGCTAGCAGCAGATTTTCAGAATCAGAAGTTTGATAACTACAAGTAACATTGTGGTTTACAAGTCCATTTTGTTTGCTTAGGCGACTGCTACGAAAATTTTGATCAAAACTAAATAATCCTTGTGAAGTTGCTACAACAACTTTTTTTTCTCTAACAGCAATATGATTTATTTCTCTTAAGTTTTCATTTTCTAAATGAGTAATTTTACTGCCTGATGAAGAGAAAACATCTATGCCATTACAAAAATAACCAATCCATAAGCGTCCTACATGGTCAACGGCTAAAGCAGAAACTAAATTGCTAGCAAGACTATTAACATTAGCTTGACCAAAAGCAACAAGCTTATTTTTATTTAACTGCCAAAGTCCGTTGTCGCTAGCTAACCAAGTTTGATCACCAAGTTTTACAATATGAGCATTAGCTGTATCTATTTTATTTACTGGTTTTAAGTTTTTGGTGACTAGATTTTCTAATGATACTTGCCAAAGCTGACCATTATCTTGAACTAGCGTCAATTGCTGATCATTGCTAGTAATTCCTGATAAAGTGGGCAAAGTAATAGCAGTTTGAAAAACTTGTCCGTTATTTGATAAATCAGCTAAATTAGCTATAGATAAACCAAAATCAGTAGCAACTATTAACTTATCATCAACTTGAACAACTCCAACAACACGATTAGAAGCTAGCCCTTCAGCAGTAGTAAAATGTTGTGATTTAGTAGCATTTTCTATCCATAAACCACTGTTAAAAGTACCAATATAAAGCTGTTGCTGCTCTTTTGTTAAGGAGGTAATGGATTTTACTGTTTGTTTACCAATTTTTATCGTTGAAAACTTGTCGCCATCAAACTCTAAAAGCCCAGCATTAAAAGTGCCTATCAACAAACGTCCGTTGTCATTAAGTAAAGCTGAAATAGCACTTGTTTTTAGCTCAGGCCACGAATATTTCTTAAATTCTTGTCCATCAAAAGCTAATAAACCTTGTGAACGAGTGCCTATATAAAGTTTATCTGCCCAAGTAGCAAGTGAAACAGCTTCAGATAATTCTGTTAAGTTATTGTAAGAACGAAGCTTTTGACCATTAGCAGAATATTTTATTAAACCCGCACTAGTAGCAACAAAATAATTATCTCGGTAATAAGCAATGGTGTGAGTTTTATTAGTATTTTGTAGTAAGCTAACATTTTGACTAATAGGTTTACAAAATTCTTGACGATGTTTGACAATATTTTGCTCAAACAAAGTATTTTTAGCTTTAACTAATGCTTGTTGAGTTTGTCTTTTTATTTGAAAAAACTCTGCTGTTAAAGCAATTGCTAAAACTAAAAAAAACACTGACAAAATCAGTATTCTTTTATTTGTTGTTGTGAAAATTTTTTGTAGATACTTAGCTATGTTTTTCATAAAGCAAGTATCTATTAAGGTAAGTTTTTCTAATACGTGCGCTGCTACAATGGACTAAGTGGAAATATTCTGTCCAAGCTTGCGGAGTTCCTATTAGTGCTATCTGTGGCTAACCACAATTAGCACTAATACTATTATAAATCAATAAGTTAATACAAAGATCAAACTTACTCTTTAGCTGCTTGTAAAACTCTTGTATAGAGTTTTTTATCTATCCAAAAACCTGCTTTGTTTATTAAATCATCCATTAATGGCTTAACTTCTGTAACAAAGTTTTGCTTTTTAGCTTCTATCAATATTCCCAAAATTCCAACACAATTTAAACCCAAACTAAAGGCTTTTGCCCTTCCTAATCTTTCATCCATCAACAGTAAATCTGATTTTAATTCTATAGACAAAGCTATTGTTTCAGATTCTCCTAAATCTAGTTCTGATTTTAGCAATAATACTTTAGCTGTGTCCTTAACCACCTGCGTTTCTATCCATGTAAATTTATCTACTTCATCTGCTCCAGGCAATCCTGCCCCTTCTAATGCTACCTCTTTATAAACAGCTTGAGCGATTATTATTTTGAATAAAGTTGTTCAAGTAATCTTAACTGTCCTATAGCAGCTAAATTCATTATTGGTGAACTGTTGCTAACTACCAACATTATTTTCTTAATCCTTCTAATGTTGCTAAATCTTGTTCAAAATCTTCTACTCCATAATGTATAGAGATGTTACGGCTAGCTAACAAATGCTGAAAATTAAATTGGTTAATTCCTGCCAATTTGCTAGCTTGTCCCAAAGTCAATTTCTCTTTCTCAAACAACATTATAGCTATTTCTTGCAACAACTCTTTTTTAGTCATTCTAGTTGTTTGTAATATTTCATCATCTATTACTACACTCATATTAACCTCCAATTTTCTTTCAAAAGAAATACATTAACCTAAAGTTTTTCTACATTTTCTATTGTTACTGGAGCGATATCATCAACAACAGCAAATTTAAAAACTTGGGCATAAAAATAATATTCTGCTTCTAAGGCTCGTTTGATGTTTGCTGCTTGACGAAAACCATGTTGTTCACCTTCAAAAGCTACATAAGCAACTGGAATTTTCTTTTCTCTTAAAGCCTCTAACATTTTTTCTGCTTGATTAGGAGGTACTACTTTATCTTCTAAACCTTGAAGCAAAATCACTGGACAAGAAAGTTGTTCAACAAAATTAATTGGTGATCGCTGATGATATAGCTCTTTTTCTTGTGGATAAGCTCCAACTAAATTGTCCAAATAGCGAGATTCAAATTTATGAGTATCTTCTGCTAAGGCTTTTAGATCGCTAACTCCATAATAACTAGCACCAGCAGAAAAGACATCTTGAAAAGTTACTAAGCTTAAAGTAGTGTAACCACCTGCACTACCACCATCAATAGCCAGTTTTTTAGCATCAGCCAGCCCTTGTTCTACTAAATATTTAGCAGCATTAACGCAATCATCAACATCAACAATTCCCCAACTCCTATTAAGCCGACTGCGATAATCTCGGCCATAGCCTGTACTTCCACCATAATTAACATCTAAAACTGCAAAACCTCGACTAGTCCAGTATTGAATTGTCAAGCTTAAAACAGATGAAGTTGCTGCGGTTGGGCCTATGACTTTTTACTAGCAATGGTGGTTTTTCTTCTGCTAAGGCTTGATACTTAGCGTTTTTTGGGGTAATAAAAGCATGCGCTGTTAAACCTTGCTCTGTTGGAAATTCAATTGCTTTTGGAATTGATAAATATTCATCTTCTAAAGACAAGATCGCTGGTTTTACGTAAAATCTTTATTTCATTACTAAATAAATCCAACATTACAATTTCTCTTAATTTAGTTGGAGAGCCGCCAACAAAAAAAGCTTTTCCATCAGCAACATGTAGATCAGAAATTTCTGTGTAAGGAATATTAAAATTTTTCAATTCTTTTGTTTCTATGTTGAGGCTAGCTAAATACCAGATCCCTTTTTCAGTATAGCTACAAATAATCGTATTATTTGCCGCAAAACCATAAGTTCTCATTCCAAAAACCCATTGAGGAAGTCCAAATTCAGTTTGTTTTTCACATAAGGCTTCTATTTGACCGTTTTTCCAGCAATAAAGATTCCACCAATTACTTCTATCAGACACAAAACACAGTGTATTACTAGCTGACCATTCAGGTTGAAAAATAGATTCGGTTTTCCCGCCAGCAACTTTTGCTAGATTGGTAATTTTGCCTTGTTCGTCAATTTCGCCTATCCAAAGTTCTGTCCCATCCCAAGGCATGTTGGGATGTTGCCAGGTAAGCCATGCTAGTTTTGTACCATCAGGGCTAAGACGGGGTGAGCTATAAAAATCATTACCACTTGCAATAGTTTCAACCAGGCTGTCACCTGTTAAATTAATAGCAACTAAGCTGTTAATGGCTTCTTGATCGCTACTTGTATGATCTTCTTGAATACAGATTAATCTATTTCGCGTTTTATCAAGCGCAAAGTCTGAATAATAGCAATTATCTTTTGTAGATATACTTTGAGGAGTTTTATCTTTATTTATATCAACTAAATAGAGTTTTTGATCAGAAAAATTAATAAAATATACTTTTTCATTAACAATTAAGCTTTCACCTCCTCCATATTCATGAACTCTAGTTCTAGCATTAAATGGGGCTAGAATAACATCTTGAGTTGTATTGTCGGCTAAATGTTGAACAATAACGCTACGACCTGCTTCACTAGGGCGCATTTCTGTCCAATAAATTTTTCCAGAATCATAAACAGGTGTTTTTAGTCTAACAGTACCTTTAACAACAAGATCTGAACTAATAGGCGAAGGCCAAGAACCATATTGAGCTATTTGTTTTTCTATCATTAATATTTATTTTTCTCCTAGGTCGTTGATTTTTAATTTAATGGAAAACGATTTCTTAAAGTATCAATAAATTTTTTGTCTGCTGAGTAAGAAAATATTCCTACTGGAGAATAACCTCGCTCACGCGCTAGCCAAAAAGTTAAAGTAAAGCAATTATTGTAACTAAAAAATTGGGCCAGGCATTAAGTTCCCATTGTCCTGACCAGGTAAGTTGCCAAGTGTTAGAAAATGGTAATAAATAAGGAATCGGCCATTGATAACCATCTGGCCCACGTGAGCCAATTAAATCGCCTAATAAATGTAAATGAAAGCTAATAAAGGTAAGAAAAGCCACTAAAAAGCGTTGTTTAGAAAAAATTAAAGCTAGTAGAGCTACTAGCGCGGCAAAGCCGATATTATGCCCTAAAATATGATGGTAGTCTGACCACCAAAGCAAAGGGTAAGAACTATTTTGAGTTAAAACTTCAGCAATTATTCCAAGGCCGTCTAAATCTGGAATTACTCCAGCAAAAGCAACTATATTGCGTTCTCGGTAGGTAAGTTTTTTTGGAGTAGCAACTAACCAACCTATTAAAAAATGAGTTATTGGACTCATAAATTATTGATGTTGCAAATGTTAAAATTTATTTTTATATCTATCAATTTTGACTAGAAAAATCATTTGAAGAATCTTGGCATTTTAGGCAGTTTAATATTTCTCCTAATTTCTCCTTTCTTCCTAGCTCTGTTAATACCCAAGGACGATAACTTAATGGTGGATTATGCCTAACATGTTGGTTATGTCCACAATCTAGTTCAGCTACCCAGTGATTTTCTTCGTCAGTATGAAAACCTACTATTTTTCTTTGATGTTTAACACCTTTTGTCCTAATAGGATCTGTCATAAAAAATTATTCTTGTATCCAACGACTAGAATTAACAATAGCATCAATTTTATTTTCCAACTCTTTTAAGACATTTGGAGAATCTGGAGATGGATGATAATGTTTAATGGTTTTCTTTCTATTTCCAATAGCAATTGAAGTTGTAGCTGAAGATCCATCTGTTGGCCCACCCTCATAGCTGTCATTAAGGTTAAAATAGCCTACTTTTTCAAACTCTTTTACTAACTGTGCAAGTTGTTCTTTTTCTAAATTTGCAGTTCGTTCGCCAACTATTTTGACATTCTTTTCACCCTTATAAAGCACTTTTCCATTGCCATAAACAGTTAGTTTATAGACTGGACAGGGGCCCAAACAACCGCTTCGCTCTAGTGTAATTAAAGAGAATTTTGCTTCTTCTGTGCTATTAGTATCAGTAGTTTTAGCAGTTACAGTTACAAAATCATCATTAGTTAATTGTTTAGGTTGTTGAGCGTTAGCAAATACACTAATACAAAAAAGCAATATACAAGCTACAAATATACGCATGTTGTTTCTCCAATAGTATTTTTATAATTAAGAGTTAAAGAATTTTATGGGACAAGTTTTATATGCTAGTAGATTTACTTTAGTTTTATAAGAAAAATAAAATGCTAATAATTCTAAATATTGAAACTTAAGACAATTAGCGTAACCACCCTGGCAAAGCACCATCACGCCGAGCTTCTTCACACATTTCTTGATAGCGAATTATGGTTTCTTGTCGTCTTAGTCTAAGTTCCATCAAGCGATCTTGTACAGATCGACCATTATTATTTTGACCTTGATTAATAACAACTACACTGCTACCAGAATTGACATTCCCCCCAATTCCTATTGGAATTCCGCCAATTCTAACACCTGGGCCAGGATAAATATAAGGAGCAGGTGCATTGTAGACAGAAACATTTGGTGGTGTTTGAATTCGCCGACTATTTTCCACTTCCCCTTCTAAAGCTGCAATTTGTTCTTCTTGCACTCTTAGTTCAGTTAATAAGGTTTTTGAGCGACCACGCCAATAAGTTTCTCTATTTTTCTCTTTTTCCCGACGTTCTGCTAGAAAGGCAGCATCTCTTTCGGCTGCTGGATCAGGTACAGGTGCAGTTGCTTCTGGTTTTGTACTAGCTCGATTAGCAGCATCCTTTACCATTTCTTCACGGCGCACACGGTATTTTTCAAAATCGCTATTAGTAATTTTACGTGCAGTTGGACGAGAAGCTAGGATTGGATCTTCATCTACTATAGTAGTTTTATTAGTAGCTTCTTTGTCTGTTATTTTTTCAGGCTCAGTAGAACTTTTTATAAATGATCCTGATTCAACCCCATTTGCTAGTTCTGTTGCAGAAATATTGATTTTATCTAAAGAAATAGAGAAGCGATTTCCTTCTGGTAGAACAAAGATAACTACATCATTAACAATACGGTATTTTTCTTTAACTTCAATACGACGACCATCTTTTAAGACTAAAGTATAAGCATTAGCAATTAAAGGTAGTAGTATAACTAAAGAAAGAGCTATAAGAAAGCGTCTCATATTTCCCTCATTTTTATCTATGTGGTTAAAGTAATTTTTAGATATAAATACGAGTTAGCGATTTTCGTTATTTTAGCATAAAAAAGTTTTTGTGTTCATCACAATTCCTTAAAAGTCCAAATGCTTTTTCCTTAAATATAATTTTTTAGTTTTTCTATATTTTTAAGGATTAAAGCAATATTTTTTGCTGATAAAACCTAGAGTGGGTTAACTATCTTATTCTGATACTAGTTGCTTATCTGCCAAATATTATGATAGTTTTCGCAGTATGTCTAAAAAACGGCTTAACCAACTTTTTTATTGGTAGTTTTTAGTCATATAAGAATTTTCCCAAACAAAATTAAAATAACCTAAGGGGAACAGCAATGGAAAAAACAAACTTACAAAATTTGCAAGATGCTTTTCTTAATCAAGCAAGGCGCGATCGCTTACAGGTAACTATTTACTTACTTAGTGGGATTAAACTAACTGGCAGAATCCGAGGTTTTGATAAATATTCTGTCATTATGGATGGGGGTAGTCAGGAACAACTAATTTTTAAGCATGCAATTTCAACAGTTGCACTTCCTAAAGGAGTTATTTCAAAGCTTCCTATTGATGAAGAAGGCACAAAGGAAGAAGCTCAAGCAGCTACTTCTAATAGTGCTACTCCTAGTGGAGCAGCTAAGTAATATAAATTAAGTATGCCAGGATTATTTATTACTTTTGAAGGTATTGATGGTTGTGGCAAAACCACACAAATAAAAATGTTGGCTGCACTGCTAGCAGCCAACTCTATACCACACCTAGTAACTTGTGAACCTGGAGGAACAAAAATCGGTAGTCAAATTCGCCAAATTTTATTAGATAATAAAAATCATCAATTATCCGCCACAACAGAATTACTGCTTTACGCCGCCGACCGCGCTCAACATGTCAGTGAAACATTAAAACCAGCATTAGATAAAAACCAAATAGTTCTTTCTGATCGCTATACAGATGCAACCCTAGCCTATCAAGGTTTTGGGCGTAAGTTATCACAGCCATTAATAAAAGAATTAAATAAAATTGCCACAAATTCACTTATTCCAGATATCACTATACTTTTTGATTTACCTGTCCCTTTAGCAAATGAAAGAATGCTTTCTCCTAGCTCAGAACGTAGCAAAGACCGTTTAGAAAATGAAAAAAAAGAGTTTCATCAAAGGGTTAGAGAAGGCTATTTAAGTTTAGCAAAAGAATTTCCCGAACGTTTTTTTATAATCAATACAATTGATAAAGAAAAAGCTGTTTTCCGAGAAGTTTGTCAAGTAATATTACCTAAAATTAATCTACTCTACCCTATTACTAATCATGTCATTAAATAGCTTAGTTGGTAATACATCAATTAAAGAATGGTTACAAAAAGCAATGCGGTTACAACGTATACCTGGAGCATTAATTTTTGCTGGTCAATCAGGTGTAGGAAAACAGCAGTTTGCAGTAGAGTTTGCTAAATCATTAAATTGTAATTATTTAGATAAAGATTTTAATAGTTGTGATAGTTGTAGTTTTTGTCAGCGTATAACTGCAAATCAATTCCCCGATACTAAAATAATTACTCCTGATGGACAATTTATTAAAGTTGATCAAATTAGAAATATTATTGGTGAAGTTTACTATCGCCCTTTTGAAGGAAAATATCGAGTTTATATAATTGAAATGGCTGAACGTTTAAGAGAACAAGCCGCCAACGCATTACTTAAAACTCTAGAAGAACCTCCTAGCACTTCTATTATTATTCTGCTTACTAGCAGTTTAGATTCACTACTTCCAACCATTCGTTCTAGAACAATTAAACTACAATTTGCTCCTTTATCAGAAGAAGCTTTAAGTAATTACTTAAATGTTAATTACCCTAGACCAGAACTAGAGCAAAAATTACTAATTAAACTAGCTCAAGGTAGTATTGGCCGGGCATTAAGTATAGATATTTCTGAATATTTAACACGTCGCCAAGAATGTTTAGAGCTACTTATAACTTTAGCTATCAAGGATAAAACAGTAACTTTACTAAAACTAGCAGAAAATTTTGGCCGTAAAGAGCGGACAGAATTTGATTTATATTTAGTTGTTTTACTAGCGTTATTACAGGATCTGCTTCACTTACAAATTTCTAATAATTCATCAATAATTAATTTTGATATCCTAAGTGTTTTATCAGATTTAGCAATTAAAACACCTAAAAAAATGTTTATAAGTTTATCTAGTAGTTTAATGGCATTAGAACGCGATTTAATACGTAATGTTAATCGACAGTTAGCATTAGAAAACATTTTTCTTTCCTTAAGTAACAAATAAAACCATTCTAGTCTTAAAAAAAATGGCTAATACATCTGTTAAAGTTGACTTTTCAATATTAAACTGTTTAATCTTGAGCAGTAAGCTTTATAAATTTATTGAGAAAAACTTATGAAAATTTGTCCCCGTTGCCATTTAAGGTATGAAAATCAAGATAATATCTGTCCACAAGATGGAGTCAAGCTAGAAGCATTACCTGAGGAAAAAACCCAACTATTTGATTCATTAATTGGAACTGTTTTAGAAGGTCGCTATAAGATTATTTCCAAGCTTGGACAAGGTGGAATGGGTGCAGTTTATAAAGCTGAACAAATAAAGATGAATCGCATTTGTGCTATTAAAGTTATACCTGAAGATATGGCACAAAATGGAGATGCTATTGAGCGTTTTAACCGTGAAGCTCAAATGTCTGCTTTACTTAATGATCCTCATGCAGTAATGGTCTATGATTTTGGTGAAACTGCTAGCGGAATGTATTTCCTAGCAATGGAATATGTAGAGGGAGAAACTTTATCTAATTTACTAAAGCGAGAAAGAATTTTACCTGTAGAACGAGTTTGTGAACTTGTTAAACAAGCTGGTCAAGCTTTAGCAGCAGCACATAGCAAAAATATGGTTCATCGAGACTTAAAACCCGACAACATTATGATAGCTAAAAAAGATGATAAAGATTGGGTAAAAGTCCTAGATTTTGGTATTGCTAAATTAGCTATAGATGATAAACACAATGATTTAACTCAAACAGGTATGGTTATAGGCACTCCGCTTTATATGTCGCCTGAACAATTAGCAGGAGAAAAATTAGACCCACGTTCAGATATCTATAGTTTTGCTATTATTACCTATCAATTATTAACTGGAAAATTACCTTTTTCTGGAGATAATGCACAATCAATAATGGTAAAACGACTTACAGAAAATCCCTTACCTCCTAGTGTAGCTAACCCTCAAATATTTATTCCACCTAATGTTGAGGGGGCTATTATGAATGCTTTAGCTCGAAACCGTAATAATAGAACCCCAACCATACAAAAGTTTGTTGAACAATTTGAGCAAACCTTAAGAGATCTTACTAATTTTAAGGGTAAAACATCGCCTAATATAGCAATGCCTACAAGCCCACAAAGTTCTTATCCTATGCCACAACAAGGTCAATATCCTAGTGGGCCACAAGGCACATTTATTAACCCTCCACCTTCAACACCCAACCCATCAAATCTTCCACCTGCTGGAACAAATCCTTATCAACCAATACAAAACACTCCTCCAAATACTTTTCCAAGCCAAAATCCAGCAATGGGTAATACGCCTAGGCCATTTTCTACACCTAATACACCTAATCCTTTTCCAAATCCTAATATACCTACAGGCCCAACTAATCCTACACCTTTCCCAAATCCTAATCTTCAAGGTGGGATGCCAGGACAACAACCTACAGCTTTTCCTCCTCAAATGACACCTAATCAACCAATAAGACCGCCAATGGGTTTTAATCAACCAACGCAAATGGGTCAACAAATGGGAATGGCAAATAACCCTTACGCGCCTCCTATGCCTATGCAACCAGGACAAGGGCCTTTTGTACCAGGCCAACCAATACCTTTACCACAAAAAAAACCTTACAAAAATGTGTGGATTTTTGTAGCTATTTTTGTATTTTTACTTATATCTGGTAGTTGCGGTATGTGTTTAGCTATTCTTAGGTAAAAAATAGCTAATTATTTTATTTGGAAGATATATATTAGGTAGTAATATCAGCTATGATTACTACCTAATATAATAGTATACATAATAGCAATTGTCTTACCTTTTTCTTTCCTTTTATAAAAATTATTGGACAAATAAAAAGTAGTTATAAATAAAAGTTTGATTTATAACTACTTCAATATAAAGAAAATAGGGTATGACAAAAAATCAACCACTAAAACCACCATCAACATTAATAGTTGTACCTGTAATAAAAGCAGCCCCAGGGCTTGCTAAAAAAGCAACTGTAGCAGCAATTTCTTCAGCTTTACCATAACGGCCAAGAGCGATTAAGGCTTTTTGTCCTGCTGAATGTTCTGAATTTGCTGGGTTCATATCTGTATCAATTGGGCCAGGCTGGACAATATTTACAGTAATAGCTTTTGGCCCAAGGTCACGCGCCCAACCACGAGTATAACCAGCTATTGCAGCTTTTGTGGCTGAATAATCTGACATTCCTGGAAATGGTGAATGATTTGCAAGTGCAGAACCAATAGAAATAATTCGTCCACCTTCTTTTAAGTATTTAACCGCTGTACGAACAGCCGTTACCACACCACCTACATTTATTGCAAATTGACGTTCAAGTTCTACTAGATTGTTTGAAGAATCGCCAACTAAAGCTGTAACCGCAACACCAGCATTGTTTACAAGAATATCAAGACCTCCAAAATGTTCTGCTACTTTATTAACTAAATCCTCTACTTGTTTAGAATCCGCTTGGTCAGCTTGAAAAGCAACTGCACGAACTCCTTTAGATTCAATCTCATTAACTAAATCTTGAGCTTTACTAGCAGAAGAAGTGTAACTAATTGCTACATTTGCGCCCTCATCAGCAAGTGAGCGCACTATTGCTGCTCCTATTCCACGAGATCCACCTGTTACTAACGCTACTTTTCCTTCTAATTTCTTTGACATTGTTTTTCTCCTTTATGTTTAGTTATAAGTGGGTGAGCATAAGTTTTCTGAGATAATAAAAGCATAGTTTAACTTATTGTTTATATAGCTGTTAAGCCTAATTTTTCTCTTGCGCCAAAATATCAGTTTATTTATGCTTATCCACTTATCTTAGCTAATTTACTTATTCTAAACGTTTTAGATGTAATGCTCATAAGCTAATAAAAAGTTTTTCTTTTTGTCTTCTAACTTTTTTTGCATTAGCCAAATAGTCATTTTTATCATCACGATAACCTAAAGTTAATAAAGAAACACTTCGTAAACCTTTTTCTTGAAGCTGTAATAGATCATCAAAAGCTTGAGGATCAAAACCTTCCATAGGTGTAGCATCTATGCCTTCAACCGCAGCAGCTACCAACGCTGTCCCTAAAGCAATGTAAGTTTGTTTTGCTGCCCAAGCATAATTTTCTTCTGCTGTTTTATTAGAAATCAAATTTTCTATCATAGATTGATAAGCTTTTAGGCTATCTACAGTCACTCCTCTAGTTTCAGCAATATTACTAATAAATTCTCTTACTTGCTCTATAGTAATATTTGACCATGCTGCAAATATAAGTAAATGTGAGGCTTCTACAATTTGTGGTTGATTATAAGCAAAAGGTTGAAGTTTTTTGCGTAGCTCTTGATTTTCTAAAACTAGTACTGTGTAAGGTTGTAGTCCTGTAGAAGAAGCAGATAGCCTTATAGCCTCTAATATTCTATCTAATTTTTCTTGTGGGATTTTTTCCCCTGTCATTCTTTTTGTTGCATAACGCCAATTTAACGCTTTAATTAATTCCATATACTTTTTCCTCTCTAACATCCGTTATTAAATAATTTTGTACTATTCGGTAAAGAATATAACAATACAAAAATAACCTGTCAATATCATTTTGTACTTTTTGGTATAAAATATTTTTTACAGATTAGAAAATTTATTTTAATAAGAATATAGTTATCTAATAGATAATATTGATTTTATATAGACATAAATTATATTTTAATATTATACTGATAGGTATAAAATAAATGGGAGAAAAAAATGAAAGCAGGAAGGCCAAAAGAGTTTGACATAGAAAAAGCCTTAGATAGCGCATTAGCAGTATTTTGGCGTAAGGGTTATGAAGCAGCATCTTTACAAGATTTAACTATGGCAATGGGAATTAATCGCCCCAGTTTATATGCAACATATGGAAATAAAGAAGAACTGTTTCGTAAAGCACTAGATAGGTATTTTGACACTAGAAAATCTGTGATAGACAATGCACTTAATCAACCTACAACATATAAAGTTATAGAAGAGCTACTTTATGAGTTTGCTGATTCGCATACGAATCCAGATAATCCTCCAGGATGTCTTGTTGTACAAAGCGCGCTTGTATGTGGAGAAGAATCTGATTGTATAAAAAAAGAGCTAATTTCCCGTCGTCTTTCTATGGAAAAGGCTCTTTGCAATCGTTTTGAGCGTGCAAAAAAAGAGGGTGATTTTCCTGAAAACATAGAGCCTACGGACTTTGCCCGTTATATAGCCACTATTTCACAAGGAATGTCTATTCAAGCTGCAAATGGTGCAAATTCTGAGCAGTTACGAAAAGTTGTAGAAATAGTGCTAAAACAATTTTCTAGCTTTCTTCTAACAAAATCTAATGAATAGATTACTTAGTTATTTTGCTTTTGAGATAAGGCTTTATAAGCAGCACTTCGCATTAAGTCAACAGGTGGTTCTAATTGTGTCCAAAGTTTTAATTGTTCTGCGGCTTGAGCAATCAACATTTCTAAACCGCTTATTATTGGTATACCTAATTTATGTGCTGTATCCAAAAGTGGGGTAGCAATTGGATTATAGACTAAATCATAAACCCTAGCACAGTTTTTTAAGGCTTCTTCCATTATTGGCATATTTATATCTGAAGGCCAATCAAACATCCCTATTGGTGTAGTGTTAATTAATAAGTCACAAGATACTTTATCTGACTCTGAAAAAGGTTTTATTTCTATGTCAAAAACACTAGCAAAATGCTTAAGCACTTCTTGGTTACGACCATAAACTATAATTTCTGCGCCTTGGTGTTTAAGTCCTGCAACAACAGCACGAGCAGCCCCACCTGTACCTAAAACAGCTACTTTAGCTTTATTTAAGTTCATAATTTTTAAGAGTGGAGCTATAGCCCCTATTACATCAGTGTTATAGCCAATAAGCCGACCTTCTTTAACTACAATGGTGTTAACAGCCCCAATTTCTTTTGCTATTGGGTCAATTTCATCTAAAAATTTCTGTATATTTATTTTATGAGGCACAGTTACACTAGCACCCATAAATTGCCAATTCATTTCCTTACTATTTAGACAAATAAATTTTTCCATAAATAAATCTAGCTCATTAGTAGGAACATTTATCGGCAGATAGACAGCCATTTGTCCAAGTGTGTTTAATGCCATATTATGAATATGGGGAGAAACAGAATGCGATACAGGACACCCCAACAAAGCATAAATTTTTGTTTCCTCATTTATAGATTTAGGCCTATAAAGTGAACTCATTTCTGAAAGTGTAAATTGTCCTGGTGCGGATTCTGAGCCTTTTTTTAGAGCAGTAAATGTAGTAAAACTACCTTTACTAGGAGCTAAAACCCGGCTAATTCTACCTGCTTCACACATTGCTAAGGCAATCAAAGGTTGGTTATCTTCTTTTGCTTTTTTAAGCAAAGAAAAAATAGCTAATTGGTCTGTTACTTGACTAGCTTGAGCAGCAATTTTTATAACATCTGCTTGCTGTTTTGTCATACAAGTATAAATATTTAGCAAATTTTCTAATTGGCAGCTTTCAAAATTATGATAAGAAAGTATTATTTTCGGAGAGCTATTAAAAACACGTTGATAGATATTATATAACTGCATAACTACAGTATTATCACTTAATAATTCAAAGTCAAAATAATCCTTGGCTAATTCTGCACTTCTACTATTAATTAAACTGTTAATTTCTTGTATAGATTGGTTTGGAGTAATTTCTTTTTTACCACTGCGAAAAGTATAAATTAAAGGTTTATCAGTAACAGCAAAAGTAGTTCTTAAGATTTCTTCCCCATTTACTTCTACATTCCGATCTTTTAAGTAATCAAGCCTTACTTCTATTAGATCAGCTTGCCTAGAAACACGTAAGATATCCCCTAGAAGATCTTTTAAGTATTCAGCAGTTATTGATACAGTAATTTGTCTCTTTTCCATTGTTTACCAAAATTAAGCTATATGCTTAAAGTAAGGATTTTACCTACAACATATCTACAATTAGAAAACAATACTATTTCATAATCAAGCAAAACTATCTGATTTATTTTGTCGGATATAACAACAATAACTTAATCATTATCAGGATCTATTCCTAACTTACGTAGTTTTTCTTTTAATCTTTCTCTTTCTGCCAATATAATTTCTTTCTCTGATTTTTCTTGAGCTATTTTTGCTAATGCTGTTTCTTTTTCTGCTAATGCCATCTCTTTTTCTGCTAATGCTGCTTCTTTTTCTGCCAATGCTTCTTCTTTTTCTAATCGTTCCCTATCTGCTATCATTTTTAGTTGTTGATATGAAAGAAAAGCATCTCCATTTGGATAAAAAAGTTGTAGACGATCAGAAGAAAGTTGAAAACGAATTTCTAACAATGGACTAACCCATCCCCCAACAAAATCTATTTCTACTAATTGACCATCAATTCGTTGAGAAATTGTTAATTCATTTTTCTGTGGATCGTAAATATAATACTCTTCTACCCCATAAGTATTATAAAAATTAAATTTTCTAGTCATTTCTGCAACTGTATTTCCTGGGGAAAGAATTTCAAAAACAACTTGTGGAGCAATGTTATCTTCTTCCCATTCTTTATAAGAGCCTCGATGACCTTTTGGACGACCTAGAGCTACCATAACATCTGGAGATTGATTAATTTTTGGCTTACCTTTTACTGGATACCAAAAAAGGTCAGCAGCCACAAAACTATTAGTTAAAAAACAATCTAAACCTTCTTTAATAATTACAATATATTCATACTGCAATGTATTTTCTGCCATAGGCTTACCATCACTTTCAGGATAGATTGTTTTATCTTTTATAAGATTTGTTGACATAGAAGTTTTGCTCCAACATAAAAACTTAAGATCTTAATGATTGACGTTGCCTAACAGCTTCATAAAGTATAACAGCCGCAGCAACAGAAACATTTAGTGATGTAACTTTACCTAATAGCGGAATAGAAACTAAACTATCACAATGTTCTTTAACTAATCGTCTGATGCCTTTCCCTTCACTACCCAGGACTATTGCCGTAGGTGTTTGGAAGTCCCAACCAGTATAGTTTGTCGAAGTATTTGCTTCTAAACCAACTACCCAAATATTTTTTGATTTTAATTCGTCAATCGTATGAACTAGATTAGTTACTTGTACTACTGGTAAATATTCTGTAGCTCCTGCCGAAGATTTTACAACTGTTTCAGTTAAGCCAACTGAATGATGTGTAGGAATAATAACAGCATTGGCCCCAGCACATTCTGAAGTGCGGATAATTGCGCCTAGGTTATGCGGATCTTCTACATTATCTAAAAGTACAAATAAAGGATTTTTTCCTGCATTAGCTAAAACATCTTCTAAATCTGTGAAACTAGCAGCAGAACGAGCAATAGCAATTACTCCTTGATGATTAGCACCATTAACTAAATTATCTAGGTAACTACGCTTATGGTGACTAATAAGTACTTTTTTTTGACGTGCAAAATTAAGTAATTCTGTAAGTCGTGCTGGGCGATTACCTTCAGCTAAGATTATTTCTTCTATTGGACGACGATTTGCTTTTAATGCTTCTAAAACAGGAATTAATCCATAAATATAAGCCATTATTTTTCACCAACTGATTTAGAAATTAAATAATAACGTAAGCGTGAGTAGCGATTAAAAGTCATTTCATTGTCCTTAAAATGTACAGAACGAGTAGCAATTTTTCCTGCACCCAACATTTTTGTACGCTTAAGTCCCCAGCTTTGTTGGCGTTGAATACAGGGCCAAACATTTTCTAGTAATTTTGAAGCTGACTTAAAATCTGTATCATAAATAGCATTTTTACAGGTATCTTTAAGGATTGTTTGTAGCATCCGAAAATTTTCTAATGTGGTTAATTTCATTTTGCTACCAAGCCCAGAATAATCAAATGACTCTACACGAATACGAAAATTATTCTTTTCAGAACTAGTATAAATATCTACTACAGTTTGTTCAGAAACAAATTCTGTTGCTTCGGTTATTTCTCTAGCTCTTTTACCAAAACTAATATTCTCTTCTGTTGCTTCAGATTGATAAAAACGTAGCCGCCCCTCCACAATTAATACAACATCACTAGCAGCAAAATTGACTTCTTCATCAAACCCATCTAAAGTTGCAGTTAGTTTTACACCATCAACAACATCAACAGCTAATTTTTTTATTTTTCGGTTAGGATTTTCAAATGATAAATCATCATCTTTAACAACAACTACAGGAAGTTTTGCGGATAAAAGTTGTTGTTCAGCTATTTTTGCTTCTCCTTCTGTTTGATAACGGGCAATAGCAATAGGACGATTTAAGTCAAGGAGTTGTTTTGCTTCTGTGGCAGTATAAAAACCTAATGTAGCAACTTCTTCACTAGCTTTGGTTCGCTCTTCTACCAAAATAGGCTCTAAAACTACATTAAATCCAGCCAAAGATTGTTGGAATTGATTTGTCATTTGTGAAAGAGGATCTAGCTGAGCATTAGGATCACGTTCTCTAATTTTTGCTGCTTGTGCGGCTAAATTCTTTTTAAGATCTTCTGTAACAGGCAATTCTTCCCCACAGTAAAGGCATTTTGCCCGTAAAGTGCTATTATTTCTGGTACATTTTGGACAAACAACAACTTCTTTAGACAAGCGTTTCTCTCCTTTCAAGCTTAAGTTAATATGATTATATCCTAACAGTTTATTAAAGTTTTTTATTTGCTTTACTTATTAGCTTTTGCAAAATGAAAAAATACTTCTTCAAAATGACTATTTAGTAGATTAGCTTTTTGGCGTAGCTCACTAACTGTTCCATCTACAGCTATTTGCCCACGTGACAAAATTACTACTCGATTAGCAATACGCTCAACAAAATCCATTATATGAGAGGAAAAAATTATTGTTTTCCCTTCTTCATAATATTCTGATAATCTTTTACGTAAAGTAGTAATTGTTTCTACATCTAAACCATTAAGTGGTTCATCTAGCATTAAGATTTGTGGATTACCAAGCATTGCTGCAATTAAACCAATGCGTTTTTTCATCCCAAAAGAATATTGTCTAATTAATAAATCTTTTTTTGTCTTTAAGTCAAAATCAATTAACGCCTGCTCAATTTCTCTATTTGATTCTCTACCTAAACCTTTTACACCTGCAACAAAACGAAGAAATTCTTGTCCAGTCAATCTCTCATAAAGAACTAAATTTTCTGGTAAATATCCTATTATTTGACGTGTTTCTACTAAATGATACTTAACTTCTTTATCTGCAACTAAAACACGGCCATTATCAGGTTCAATCATCCCTAGAATAAGTTTAATCATAGTAGATTTACCAGCACCATTTGCACCAAGCAAAGCAAAAATTTCTTTTCCAATAGTTAAATTTACTTCATTTAGAGCTTTTAAGTCACCATAGCATTTTACTACTGATTCTAGCTTAATCATTATCACCCTCTAAGCCAATAATTAGCACTCTAGCACGTTCTCGCGCACGAACTTGTAATTTATCCATTGCATATGGATAGAGAATAAACCAAATCCACCAAACTTGTATTACTAAAATAGCTATTGCCAAACTAGCAATAGCTATAAAAGGAATAGCTAAACCAGGACGAGCAGCCATTTCAAAGCAAAGAACTCCAACTAAAGAAGACACAGTTAACCAAAGCAACATTAATTGGAAAAATAAAAAAGCTCCTGCCTCAAGATCAAAGCTTTTTAATGTAAGTGAAATTAAAAAGCTAATAAAAGTAGGAGGCAAAGAAACTAGCCCAGCATAAATTACCTTAGACCAATACATATCTTGACCAGCAACAGGTAAGGAACGCTCTAGCCATAAAAATGGCAGTTGATGTTTTACTAATGCTGGAGCCAGCGCAGCTAAAGCAAAACTTGAGAGTGAAACCACCACCTGAGCAATTATTTCTACTGGGTAATCAGTTCTTTTTGCTAGTAAAATTAAGCTAATTTGAAAAATTATTGCAAAGGAAAAACTTAAATAAACAGCAGCAGAAAAAAAACGAAAAGTTAAAATTAAATCTCTTAATAAATATGCACTAATCTTTAATCCAAAAGCTTTAGCTAAAATAAAGTTTTGGCTAATAAAGTCACTAAAACGACGCTTTTTAGAAAGCAGTTGCTCAACTACTTCCCGATCTTGTATTGCCCATTTTCTATAGCCTATAAAAGTAATTATTGATATTAGTAGAGATACAACTATTGATAATAAACTATTTATAGTAATTAGATAACTCGTCTCACTGCCTATCCATTTATAATAAAGTAAAATTAGTAGTTCTCTTATTCCTAATAAGTAACAATTTAGCCAATAGCCTATTGCAGGAAAAAAATATTGAATTAAAAACAAAGTTGTAAAGAAAATTAAAATTCTAACTAGATTTAGTTGCTTAAAATGAGCAGTAAAAATTACCAAAAATAGTTGTAAAACTGTTAGTTGTAACCCTATAGGTATTAGTAAAAAAAAAGTTATTACTAAAAGTTGTAAAGGTTTACCAGAAATTTTGGAAATTAAAAAATTAATAACACCTAGAATAACTAATAACAATAAGTTTTTAGCCATCCTTATTATTAATATAGAAAAAAATCTTTCATTAACTGGGATTGGAAGCCCATCTAAATAAGCATCTGCCGATTGTAAAGGATAAAGTTCAGTTATTACTTTTGAAATACTTGAAAGTATTAGCAAAAAAATTATTACTGTAGTAAGTAATTGTAAAGTATTTAATGATAGCTCTGGATAAGCTCCTATAGCTAAAGTATTAAGATAAGGGACTGCAAGTAAATAAACAACGGCTAAAACCATTGGAGCTAACACTAAGAAACTAAACAGGTTATCTTTAATTTGTCGAAGTGTTTCTAAGGATTTAAGATAAAGTATTTGTGAAAGAATTTTCATTAAATTATGCCAGCTATTTTAACTAAATCTAATAAACATAGACATTTATATCAAAGACCAAGCCATTGTCAATAGCTCTATAACTTGCTACTTTAGACAAAATTAAAGCCCAGCGTTAAAAAACTGGGCTAGCGGGCTTTTTTAGATTATTTTTAATGACTTGCCTTCTACAGGAAATAATTTATAGCCATTATTTATATTTATAAAATTTTTAGCTTAGGCTACTGCAACCATTTCTTCTTTAAGATGTATAACTTCAACAGAGCATTTAAGATCTGAACCTACATATGAAGATACAGAACCAAGCAGAGCTTTTCCTATTGCTCCACGTCCATGAGAGCCTACAATAATTAAATCAGCACCCCAATTTGTAGCTTCTTTTACAACCAATTTTTTAGGAGAGCCTTCTAAAATTTCACCAATGATGCGTATTTTTTCACTTCCAAATTTTTCCATCAATTTTGTTGTAGCTTTATTAACAACTTTTCGTGCTTCTCTTCTATGGTCTTCAAAAGCCATCAAACGAACGCCATAAAATATAGGATCGGGCCATTCTGTAATTATATGAACTACGCTTAACACCATTATTTCTGTACCTTCCGGCCAAACTCGATTTGTAACTTCCTCAACAGCAGCATCACTATATTTTGAACCATCTATTGCTAATAAGACTTTCATAATTTACCTCCCTTTAGTTAGCTAAAATTTATCTAAAACTAACTTTTACCCTTAATTAAGCAATACTTGTGCCTATTAAGCTTTTAGGTAGCAATTAATCACTTTATTGAAATGGTGTTTTCTGCTCGCTCTTTATGTGGAAACTCACATACAAAATAGTTAACTTCCACCTAATTTTAATCCATTCATAAGCCTAAACTGCCATTCGACAAGTCAAGCTTTAATCTACATATAGGAAGTAATAAATTTTATGAGAAACACACTTAGGTTTTTAGGATATTGTGCTTTATTTGCTATGTCATTAATTTGTATTTTTCGCTTGAGCTATGGCTTTAAGCAAGCAAATGACATAAAACAAACAAACTTAGCTCCAATTCAAACTATTAACAATCCTGAACCCATTTTAGAAAATACTCCACAAATTATTGAAACTGTTGCAAATATTGCAAACACAGAAATTGAAGAAAAAACAAAATCTTACTGTCCAGAAGAAACAATAGTTACACTAATCCAAGAAACTTCCTTAGAAGAATTAAAGAGTCTAGGTTGGCGTTTTCCTAAAAAAACTGATTACCCTTCTGAAATTTACTCAGAAATTAAAAAACATTATAAAAAAGAAATTAAAGCTGATTTTGATGGTGATGGTAAGATAGATAAAGCTATTTTATTAGTAAGAAATAGTGAAAATCAGTTTGATGCAAATGAAACTGGCATTTTTATTTTTCTCTCACAAAATAGCAATCAATCAACTGTTTATCATATTCCAGACACAAATTTGCTGTATCTTGGGTTAAATTTGCAAAAACCACAACAAATAGAAACGATGGATTGCTCCATGACACTGAAAAATCCTGGTATTGAAATTTCTTATTATGAAAGTTGTGGTGGTGAAATAATTTTTTGGGATAATACTAAAAATAAATTTTTTAGCTTATATACTGGTTGTTAAATAACCTTACCTAATAATAGAAATAAAATTGCCTAATAAAAATTAAGGAGCAAAACAAATGGTTAAGAGAATTATTGCTATTGCAATTATTTACTTGTTTACTACTGTTGCTTGGATGGTTTTAGGAGCAACAATTTTTTCCCGCACTTACTCGCTAGATGATAGATTAAATGACAAAGTGGCTTCTACTTGGGGATCAGAGCATAATCAAACCCCTCCTAGTGCATTTTTTGAAAAAACTATTACCAGAGAAGTAAAAACTGTAGAAGATGGAAAAGTAGTTATAAGAAATGTAGATGAAAAAATTACAAGTATTCTACCTTTAGAAAGCACTGACATTAAGGTAGATTTTGATCTAGAACATCGTCAAAAAGGACTGCTTTGGTATAGTACATATAAAGTCAACTTTGATGGGACTTACAAATTTCTTAATAACACTGATGGTGAGAAAATAACTTTTTCCTTTTATTTTCCTTCTTCAAACGCAATTTATGCTGATTTAGTTTTTTCAGTAAATGATATAGCAGTAAATTTAACTAATCAAAGTAATGTAGCAACCGCAACTGCTCAAGTTCCTGCTGGACAAATGGCTACGTTAAAAATAGCTTACCGCTCACAAGGCTTAAATAATTGGTATTACAATTTTGGTAGTGAAGTAACCCAGGTTAAAGATTTTTCACTAAAAATGACTACTAATTTTAAGGACATTGATTTTCCTGAAAATACTTTATCCCCAGCAGAAAAACTAGAAAATGCTAAAGGATGGGAAATGGCTTGGTCATATAAAAGCTTAGTGTCAGGTTTTAGAATTGGTATGGCAATGCCTGAAAAATTACAACCCGGCCCGCTTGCAGGACAAATTAGCTTTTTTGCCCCAGTATCATTATTTTTCTTTTTCTTTTTAATGTTTATTATAACTACTTTACGCAATATTGAAATTCATCCAATGAACTATTTCTTTATTGCAACAGGTTTTTTTGCTTTCCACTTATTACTTGCTTATCTAGTTGATCATATGTCAATTCATATGTCATTTGCTATTAGTTCGGTAGTTTCTATTTTCTTAGTTATCAGTTATTTACGTTTAGTTGTAGGAACACAATTTGCCATTCGTGAAGCAGCTTTAGCACAATTTGTTTACTTAGTTTTATTTTCTTATGCTTTCTTTTTCAAAGGTTTTACTGGACTGTCAATTACTATAGGGTCTATTCTAACTTTATTTGTCGTAATGCAATTAACTGGTCGTATACGTTGGGAAGAAAAATTTGCTACCAAAATGGTTTATATCCCTAAAGAAGACAAAGATAAAAATAAAGAATCAACTCAAGCTCAGTAAAAGCAATAAAGCAAAGTTAACATCAGGGTTTATAGCCCTGATGTTAATTACACCTATTCTTCAACCTATCCAATACAAATTCGTTGCAAAAATTTTCTCTAAGATAGATTTTCCTTTATTTTCCAGCTAGACTATAACAGCACATCAAAGTTAAGATTTAACACTAATCAAAACATATCTAATTTAATTAGCAGGAGAAACTATCTTGCCAGGAAAAAAACTTATTAAAGTAAGAATGTATGGAAAAACTGATGTTGGTTGTGTCAGACAAAATAATGAAGATAATTTTTTTATGTCTGATTTAGTAGATGGTTTTACTCCTCTACCTAATGAAACTCTTACTCGTCAAGTTACTGATAATCGGGTATTGCTTGCAGTTGCTGATGGTATGGGAGGCGCGGCAGCCGGTGAAGTAGCATCAGAACTAGCAATTAATGGCTTAAAAGAAGAATTTCTGCATTTTCCTGGTGTAGGCTCTCCAGAAAGATTAATGCGAGCTATTCAGCAAATTAACCAGCATATTTGGGACACGGGCCGCCGTCATATTCAATATCGTGGAATGGCTACAACTTTAACTGCTGCTTTAATTGAAGGAAACCGTGCTTATATTGCTGAAATAGGAGATTCTCGCGCTTATATTTTACGTGGCGGCAGAATTAAACAAATTACTACAGACCAAAGTTGGCTAGAGTTAATGATTGAACAAGGGTTGATGACGCGCGAAGAGGCTAAATCTAGCAAACAAAGAAATATGATTTTGCAATCTCTTGGCGGTCAACAAGAAGTAAAAGTAGCTTTAACGGCTGTAGATCTAGCAGCAGGAGATATTTTACTTTTATGTAGTGATGGATTATCAGAAAAAATTTCTGCCCCAGAAATGCTTACAATTTTAAGACAAAGCTTAAGTTTAGAAATAGCTTCAAATAAAATGGTTAATTTAGCTAAAGATCGTGGTGGAGAAGATAATATTACTTTAGTAGTTGCTCATTTTGATGGAGATGGTTTAGAAGCTAGTCCAGCACCAGAAGAGCTAATTTCTTATATAAAAGTAATTAATGTTTTTGATCATGTTGCAGATATGGGTGTAAGAGATACTCGTAAGTTATCCTCTGAACAACGTGGCCCAGCTAATTTTAAAACTACTATTAGAGTTAAAGATACAGCCGGAGTTTCAGATAGTAATTATCCTAATCGCCTACAGTTAGAAGAACAAGCCACAGCTTTAGCAGATTACATTGAAACCCTACAACTAGCTTTAGAACAACAACTTAATGATCTAGATCAATATACTGAATGGCAACTAAAGCAAGCCCGTCTTGATATTGCATTACAACATTCTATTGAAGGCTTAAAGTCTGCCGTTCCAGCACTCTCACAACTACGAGCAGCACTTAATGAATGTAATAAAAATATTTTTCGTGCAACGTCAAACAAAAAACAATAAAAATACTTAGTCAATTACTCACGTCTTAATGCAATTATTGGGTCAACTCTAGTTGCTCGATTTGCTGGTACATAAATAGCTACTAAAGTAATAGTTACTAAAATTAATATAATAGCTACATATGTTGTTGGATCTGTTGTAGTTACTCCATATAACAAATTTGACATTAAGTGATTAAGTGCTAGTGAAACTCCTAATCCTACACCAATGCCTAATAGAGTTAAACCTAAACCTTCTTTTAATACCATTTTTAGTATATCAAAAGTTTGCGCACCTAAAGCTAGTCGAATCCCTATTTCATGTGTTCTTTGTGCTACCGAATAAGAAATAACCCCATAAATTCCTACTGCTGCCAAAATTAAAGCTGAAAAAGCAAAAATACCTAATAGAGTCATCAAAAACCTTGCATAAGTTAAAGAATCTGAAACCATTTGAGATAAGACTTTTGTGTTAAATACAGGTAGATCTTTATCTACACTAAGTATTTGTTCTCTAACACCTTTAATAAGGCTATTTGGGTCAACTTTTGTACGTGTTATTAAAAAGAATGTACTTCTTAAAGCAAAATCTTCTGGGTATTGATAAAAAGGAAAATACATTTGGCTTTCAAATTTTTCACTTAGTTGAGCCATTTTTACATCCCCAACTACACCAACAATTTGGCTCCATTCTGGAGTCTCGTTTTCATCAGGAACACCGCGAGTAATTCTTTTTCCAATAGGATCTTGACCAGGAAAAATCTTCTCTGCCATAGTTTGATTAACTATTACTACCTTATCGCTACTGATATTATCTTGATCGGTAAAAAACCTTCCTCTAATTAAAGGAATACCCATCACCTTAAAATAATCTGGTGTTATATCAGCACTCGCAGCAAAAGGAATATTGTTAAAATCTACTTGTTGGCCCTCTACGCTGTAGCGAATCTTAGGGTTTTGTCCTGATAAAGGAACTGATGTAGAGGTAGCAACAACCTCAATCCCAGGCAAACTAGTAGTTTTTTCTATAACTTGTTTATGAAAATTTAGCTGTTTGTCGCCATCTTGATAAACGCTGCCTTGTAAAGCAAATTGAGTAGTTAAAACATTATTAGGATTAAAACCAGGGTCTACTTGTTGAATTTTCATAAAACTTCTAATTAAAAGCCCTGCTCCAATAAGTAAAACTAAGGACAAAGCTACTTCGCTAACAATTAAAATATTACTAATTTTTCTACCACGCCAACCCGTTGCAGTGTGAGTATTTTCTTTCATCACTTCACCTAAATTAGCTTTTGAAGCTTGCAATACTGGAACTAGACCTAAAATAACCCCTGTTAAAATAGAAACTAAAACTGTAAAAAATAATACTGGAAGATTAATTTGTATTTCGCTTGCTCTTGGTAAAAGAACTAAATTCCACTTAATAAAAATAGTAACCAATAAGTTTGCTAACAAAATACCTAATACGCCCCCCATTACTGAAAGTAATAAACTTTCAGTAAAAAACTGCTGAGCTAGCCTTAAGCGTCCTGCTCCTAAAGCAGCACGAATAGCAACTTCTCTTTCTCTAATAGTAACCCTAACTAAAATTAAGTTTGCTACATTGGCACAAGCAATCATTAGAACTAAGAAAACTGCTGATAGTAAAATCATTAGAGCAGGTCGCACATCTTTAACAATTAGTTCGTGCATTGGTGTAAGTACTACCGTCCAACCACTATTAACATTAGGATCTTCTTGTACCTGTGCCTCAGCAATAGTTTTTATTTCTGCTTCTGCTTGGCTAATACTTACACCTGATTTTAATCGTCCAATTACTTGAAGGTTATGAAAACCTCGAATTTCTTTTTCTGGTTCTAAAGCTAAAGGAACAAAAATATTAAAATTATTATTTCTATGATCATTAGGGGCAATACCAACAATTGTATAACTATTGTTATTCACTGTAATTTTTTGACCAATTACATCAATATTTCCCCCAAAGCGTTCCTGCCAATAACCTTCTCTTAAAATAACTACTTGAGCATTACCAGCTTTGTCTTCTTCCTTAAAAAAGAAACGACCCTTTAAGGGTTTTACACCAAGAGTATCAAAGTAATTATAAGTAATTTGATCACCTAATACCCTTTCAGGTTCTTTATCAATAGTGATATTAAAATTTTTTGTTCTACGTCCAGCTAAATTTTCAAAAACATGGTTGCGATCTCGCCAACCTTCATAGCGAGCCGGGACAGTTACAGCCAAAGGAGCGATTCCGCTAGTAGGATTATGAGATTGCACAAAAACCAGGCTATCAGGGTCTTGATAAGGAAGTGGCTTTAGAATAATGCCATAAATAATACTAAAAATTGCTGTATTAGCACCTATACCTAAAGCTAGGGCGGCAATAGCAATAATAGTAAAACTAGGACTTTTTCCAAGCATTCTTAGGCCATATCGGATATCTTGCCAAAGTGTTTCCATTTAACCACCTCCAAAGCTAAGTGAGAACTCAAAACACCTAACAATTACCAATTACTATGCCAGTATTTCAGCTATTTGTATTTCTTGTAAATAAAAAGCTTAGAATCATATATATAATAAAATTACTAATGCTCTTATGTTCGATTTTGGGACTATTTTTTTCAAAAGTGGTCACTAGATAAACTACTTAATTACATAGAATTTAATATATATTGCCAACGACTAAATGCTGTTTCACCAAATAAAACTATCCGAATTAAGCGCACATTTCGCGGTCGTAGAGATGCAAAAGTTTGAATGGCTTCTAACATTAATTTAGCAGCTAAATCCATTGGAACATCTCCTATACCTGTACCTAAGGCAGGAAAAGCAACTGAGCTAAGATTTCTTAATTCTGCTCCCATTAAAGTACGTAAGGTTGTTCTTTGCAAACAAATAGCTCCATCCATTGCTGCAACGGCATGAGCCATATATTTAACACGCAAGTTACCAGCTTTAGTCCAAATTACTTCACCCATTTTTACGGGAGCTTGTTTACACGCGTCTTGCTCAATGATGTCACCTCCAGCAATTCGTAAAGAATTAGCAACACCTAACTTCATAGTTAGTTGTGTATTGGCTGCATTAACTATGACATCTGTTGATTCTTGAGTTAAATCTCCTTGTTTTAATTCAACTGTTATTGCTCCAATTTGAGCTAAATCTTGACTAATCAAAGTAAACTGTGGAGTTGGTTCAGTAATTCTTTCTAAGACCTGTGCCATAGCTTCAGCCGTAGAGTATCTATCTGTAATTTTTTTCTGTAGTGCTTTTTCAATTACAGCAAAAAGATAGGCTTCTGCTGGTGTTTCTGCTTTTGGAGATTGATAAAGTGATGATGTATGAGCTAGATGTAGTTCTTGCCAATGTTGTCCCTTAAAAGGAACTTGGTTAGTAGCTAAAACATGTGCCGTTACTCCTAAAGCATAAACATCTGTTTGACGATCTAAACCCTCTTGCAACCATTGTTCAGGTGCCATAAAAGTAGGAGTTCCAGCTAAATAATCTAAATAAGATGCACTATCAACTTCTCTTGATAAATCTATTGCAATTCCAAAATCGCCTACTGTAGTAATACCATTTCCACATAAAAACAAATTAGCAGGTTTTACATCTCTATGAATAACTCCTGCTTGATGAATATTGTGCAAACCTTTAGCAACATCAATAATAATTTGACAAACAATGCTAACTGGTAATTTCCAAGAAGTTCTTTTTAAGTAAGAAATTAATTCTGATAAATCAATACCATCAACATAACGTTGGATTACAAAAGGAATGCCTTGTTCAAAGCCTGCATCTAAAACACTAACAACATTTGGTGAAGAAACTCGTGCTGCTAAATGAGCCTCTCTAAAAATACTTAAGTCGTTTGTTGTCTTAAAAGTTTTTACTACTAAAGGTGTTTGTAAAATTGGGTGACTAGCTAAATAAGCTGTTCCCATTGCTCCTTCTCCAAGTTGGCTATGAATCAATAAACCATGAAAGGTTTGCCCTGGGGTTAAAGTTTTTTCTGTGTTTGTTGACATAAAAACTACTGTCCTTGTTTTGTTTTTAAACTAAGCTTGCAACAGCGGTAAACCCAATAAATTAGTAAAATTTGCACTGGAAGCCGAATTATTAAAGCTATTGTTGCGCCTGTTGACCCTCCAGCATTCAGATGATTTATTAACATTTGAATATTGGCAGGAAATACTGCTACAAGTAGCGCAATTAAACCATAACCAGAAAATTTACGTGCAAAAGGAACTAATACTCAACACCTCCTAAAATTTCAAATACCCCACTAATATAAACCAACTCTAAATGATAAGGTAAATATGGAGGCATCATATTTAAGTAAAATTGTGGGTTTACAAAGTGCATTATTCCAGCAGTAATAAAGAGTATGGCTAAAAGTATTAAAGACCTTGTCATTATAAATTGCTCCTAAAATGTTATTAAATAAGTAACTTCGCTAAATCCTACAAGAAAATATCAAAAACCACAAACCATTGACCTACCAGGTATTTTTTACATAGCAATAAATATTTACCATGTATTTTTTTACATAATTTAGCCTGAAATATGCTATCTTATTTTTACTTTATGAATTTTGATAGTTTTAACTAAAATATAAAAAATACAATAGATATGTCGATTTCAGGAAAAATTATTGCTCTGTGGCACACAGGTTGCCTACCAGTTAATTAAATATTAATAAATAAATCAATTAAATCAACTTATAAATCTTTTAATCTATAAATCTTTTAATCTATAAATCTTTAGTAATTTAATTGGTAAAATTTTGCTGCCCCTACAATTTAAGCCCTAAACAAATTTATCTTTTTTTACATTTTTCTTTTTTTTAATTTATAAAGTAGTTTTTCATTAAAGAACAAGTTTTTTATTAATTATTTAATTTATTATTTTCTCGTATCACTTTCCTCTACAAGTGTTCCAACTTTGTTCTAACTTATTTATTTGTTTGTGCTTATCAACTGGAAATCCTCATTTATTTTGGTATCTTAAACTTACGCTAAATCCATTATAGCGTAAAAATTATTTTATTATTTTACAGGAGAAAACATGTCTATCAATAGTATTAACTCTAGTATTAACTTACGCAATATCGATTCAATCAACCAAAATCAACAAAGTATTAACACCAATTTAGAAACATCCCAAACACCTGCAAATACTGGTGAATTAGTTCGTCGGGAAGACACTAGTTTTCTTGGTGCATCCTTACTAAGAATGCAACTACAACAAAGTGCAACTAGCCTTCTTAGCAGCAACAACAGCAACACTCAACCACCTCCAAGCCCTTCTCTAAAACCAAGAGAAGTTTTTAACCCACAAGTTAACACTTTCTTAAAAAATACTATTTCACTCCCAACTGATAGATTTAGAGATAATAAAACAGTAGCAACAGTTAATTCTGCTAATGTTTTACAAAGTTCTCAAATTTCATTTAAGGGCGGTGGTACAGCAACAAGTTTTTATACAGCAGGTTTTCCAGCAACTAGCGTAGCAACTCTACCTAGAATGGCATTTGACAAAGCAGGAACTTTATCATTTTATAAATCTGCTCAACCTCTTTCTGATACACAACTTCAAAGTGTACAAAACCTTTATGCAGGCGATTTAACATCAAGAAAAAATTATTCAGTCAATTTAGCTAATTTAGCAAGTAATTTAACAACATTAAGAAATTCTGGAAATTTAGATGATAAATTAAAAGGTAAAATTGATTCTGCAATCAATAACTTAAAAACTGCTTACAACGCACTTTCTGATGTCAATGCTCCAGCACCTAGCCCACGTCAAATTTATGCACAAGTAGCAAATGCTTATCGCGCACTTGATAGCAGTTGTGACTTAAACCAAAATCAAAAGAATTTAGTCAAAACCGGTGTTAACATTTTAGCCATTGGTGCTTCTAATTATGATACTAACCGAGTACCAGTAGCAGGAACTCCTATCACTCCAGCACCAGCAATGCGCCCAACACCTGATCAAGCCGCAGCAGCAGGATTCCCACTACCAGCTTTTGATACTGTTCGCAAAAATCCTCTTTCCCAAGCTCAAGCCAACCCTGCACAAGTTTTTGGTGCAGATGTAACTAAATACTTAAAAACTATTGGTTTAAATAATATTGATACCAATAAAATAAATTACCAAGTAAATTCTGCTGACAAACTACAATTTATCAATGTCCCTCTAGGTGATGGTCGTAGCCAAACAGTATTTTTCAACGGTGGTTTCCCTGTTCCTGCTAATACTGCACCACAAGCAACTTTTAGTGGAACAACAGGTGTAAGACAATATCTAGATGTAGCTAAAAATTCTCAACAAACACAACAACGCTTAACAGCCTTTTATGCTGATCCTGCTAATGCTGCAAGACGAAATAACTATAATGTAAACTTGCAAAATTTAACTTCAGCTTTCCAACAACTTAACCAACTAGGTAATCTTAAAGATGATGCTAAAAATGTTGTCCAAAACTCTATTAGCAAATTGCAAAATGCACAGCAACAAATTGCTAATGGTGGACTTCCTGATGTATTAGGACTATATCAACAACTTGGCGATAACCTTGATAAATTATCTCAACAACAAGGATTTAACCAACGTCAAAGAGGAGTTCTTGATACTCTTAACGGCTCATTACTACCCATTGGAGTACAAAATTACTATTTCACTCCTATTGGTTTATCCCAACAAGCCTAAAATTTTTACTTAAGTCAATTGTAATCTCATAATACACCCGAAAATTAACAAGCTGTATAGTAAAAAAGCAACATGAGTTCTACTATACAGCTTAATTTATTGATTTTATGGTTTATTTAAGAATTAAAACGGCAAGCTATCAAAAATCTTGCTTGCTTGCAGGGTACTGATAGCTTAAAATATCTGCTTCTCGTACAAAATAAACTCCATTTAATAATAAGCAATTAATAATATTTGTACTTTCCATTAATAGTATTAATTTTTAGAAAAATTCTTAATAACAAATTTTTAGTTAATTAAGAGGAGTGTCCTATTTTGTTGGGAAATAAGAAATTATAAAACTACTGGAGGCAATAAATGTCAGGGACAGAAAATATATTGGAAAATTTAGACCTAAGCACAGAAGACAAAATTCGTGAAGGGTTAAACTATTTATCCAACGTAGTAGAAGGAAAAGTTACACTACAAGAAATTTCTGGAATAAAAGATGATGATATTAATGCCATACTAACAGTTGGTGCATTAATGTATCAACAAGGCCGACGTTCTGAGGCTGAAGATCTTTTTCGCGGAGCAGTATTATTAAATAAGAATAATGCCTTAGCTCGTTCTGCTCTTGGAACTGTATTAACTGCTGAAGGAAAACATGATGAAGCGTTGATAGAACTTAATGAAGCTATTCGCCTTAATGATACAGATATCTCTGCTCATGTTAACCGTGCAGAAATCTTTCTAAAACGTGCAGAATTTAAGGCAGCAAGCGATGACTTAAAACGCGCAATTGAACTTGATCCTAACCAAAATGACCCTGCTGCTAATCGTGCAAGAGCAATCATTATTGGAATGAATGAACTAATTAAAGAGTTACAACACCAAATTGATCAAGGTCAAGAACCTGTATTATAAATGCTAAAAATAAGGTAGTTTTGGAAGCTACCTTATTTTCCCACCTTTTTTGTTAAAAATTAAGCTTTGTTGTTTTAGCCAAATTATTTAGCTAAATTTTTGATAGCAATCTCCAAAGTAAATCGCTAAAATTGCTCTACAACAAACCCAACCTATTAATTTAACTACTTAAAATAAGGAGCTAAAGTCGTGTTTGAAGATATGCTCAAGTCTTTTAAAGAGATTAAAACTGAATTAATGGCTGGCAATGTCGCTGGAGTAATTACTCAATATAGCGATATTGTTATGGCTATACTGGTATTAATGATTTTAACCTTAATGATTTTACCAGTACCAACATTTATATTAAGCTTTTTATTGGTTTGTAATCTAACTTTAGCTTTTGCTATTTTAATGGTTTCTATTTATATCTCTGAACCTACACAATTAGCTTCTTATCCTACTATTTTACTTCTAACCACATTATTTCGCTTAGGTCTTTCTATTGCAGCTACTCGTCTTATTTTGTTACAAGGTGATGCAGGAGCAGTAATTGAAACCTTTGGTAAGTTTGTTGTAGGGGGTAATATTGTAGTAGGTGGCGTGGTCTTCTTAATTATTACAATTGTTAACTTTCTGGTAATAACGAAAGGTTCGGAGCGTGTATCTGAAGTAGCTGCTCGTTTTACCCTTGATGCAATGCCAGGAAAACAAATGAGTATCGATGCTGATTTACGTGCAGGTGCTTTTGATATGACTGAGGCTCGCCGTCGTCGTAATGCTTTAGCTCGTGAATCTCAACTTCACGGCTCAATGGATGGTGCAATGAAGTTTGTTAAAGGTGATGCTATTGCAGGCATTATCATTACTCTAATTAACATCATTGGTGGTTTAACTATTGGCGTTTTAATGCGTGGAATGGAAATGTCACGTGCAGTTAAAGTTTATACAATTTTAACTATTGGTGATGGATTAGTTGCTCAAGTCCCTTCATTGCTAATTGCTGTGTCTGCTGGTATTGTTACAACTCGTGTAGCAACAGAAGATAGCACATCTAACATAGGTAAAGACATAAGCCAACAAATCCTTGCCCAACCTAAAGCAATAAGTATTGCAGCAGCAATTTTAGGAATTTTTGGTCTAACATTCTTTTTTGTCCACCCTTCTACTTCTATTCCCTTTTTTATTATGGCTTTTATTGCTGGTGGTATTGCCTATAGCACACTTAAAACTGGTGTTCCTGTAGTTGGTGAAGCAGCCGAAGGAAAGGACAAAGACGAAAATAAGCAAAAAGGTTCTCGTGATCCTCAAATTTCTTTAACTGTTCCTATTTCCGTTGAGGTTAGCAAAGACCTTACACCATTAATTGACCTTAACCAAGAAGGTAAATTCTTAAGTGACCTTGTTCCTAAAATGCGCCAACTGCTTTATCAAGAATTAGGTGTTATTTTTCCTGGTGTACAAGTAACAGGAAATGCTCCTGTTGCAGAAAATAGCTATTTATTTAGATTAAAAGAAGTGCCTGTTGAAATAGGAAAAATTGTTCCAGGTCATATTTTAGTCAATGATGGTTCAGAAAATATTAGAGTTTATGGGCTTAAAGGTATTGACATTAAAAATCCTGCTACAGGTAAGCCGGCTGCTTGGGTGCCAATGGAACAAAGGGATTTAGCTAAAAATGCTGGTTTAGTTGTTTGGGAACCTCAAGAAGTTATTTTGCTACATTTAACAGGTTTTCTTAAACGCTATGCTAATGAATTTATTGGAATTCAAGAAACACAAAACACTTTAAGCGTCTTAAGTCGAGCAATTCCCAACCTAGTCCAAGAAACTGTGCCTAAAGTTATTTCTATTTATCAATTAACTGAAGTATTACAACGGTTGGTTCAAGAAGAAATTTCTGTGCGGGATATGAAAAGTATCCTTCAATCCCTTAGTGAATGGGGACGTGTAGAAAAAGATACCATTATGTTAACTGAATATGTGCGCTCTAGCTTAAAGCGTTATATTAGTTTTCGTTACACTGGTGGGAATCCTATATTGTTTGTTTATGTTCTTGATCCAGAAATTGAAGATGCTATTCGTGGAGCAATTCGCCGTACTTCCTCTGGAACTTATATCGCGCTTGATCCAGCAATTACCCAAGATATATTGGCAGCATTTCGACGGGAGATTGGGAATTTACCCCCTACTGCCCAACAACCTGTTATTGTAACTGACCAAGAAATTCGTCGCTTTGTTCGACGTATTGCAGAACTAGAATTTCGTAATTTAGCTGTACTTTCTTATCAAGAATTAGCACCAGAATTATCTATTCAACCTTTAGCTAGAATTTCTCTGCAAGCTAGCCGTGGGCAATTAAGGTAATTGCCCAGCATTTATGCACTAGGAGACAAAGTTAAAGATGAAATAACTTCTGGTAAACTTTCAGGTAAACTAAAAACAGGTATACGAATAGGAATATTTTTTAATAGTCTCATCATTCTTTTAATTCCACTTGTGTTAATTGAATGAACAACTATTTTAGTACCATAATTTAAGCAACTTTTATTAGCTAATCTTGTGGCTACAGCACATCCACAACTATGATTAGCAAGGTCATGGTCAAGTAAAATCAAATCAAATTTAACTATATCAAGCATTTCAAGGGCTTCTGTTGAATCTTTAGCCCAATAGATCTTTTGTTCTTCTAAAAGAGGTTCTATCATTTCACGACGATAAGCTTCATCTTCTAACACTAAGACTTTTAATGGCTTTTTGTTCATTATGGTATCTCCCGAATTATTTTATTTTTAGGTTTGTATGTTTTGCTTCTCTTCAATTATTATGCCAAACCTAAAATTTATTATTTTTTAGCCTAAGAGCCTTTTTTTAATCCTGTATCTTACATTTTATCAATAAGATATAACCCAAGTTATTTTTAATGGTTCAAAATGTTTGTCTTAAATTTGGTAATTTTTTGTCGCCATTTTTGGCATTTTGCCAAATTTTAACAGATCAAAAATGCCATTTTTGACAACTATTTTTCTAAAAATATTAAGTAAATCTTATTTTGAGATAATTTATCAGAAACAAAAAGGTAAATTCTTTTACTTATTAGACACGCTTTACCCCCTGTTTGGTTCCCTAAGAATTACTAATTTTTGCCATTTATTTTTAAGTATGGTTTTCTTTTACTATTTATACAAAATAGCTCTTAAACCTTGACCTTAATAGATTTTTAGATAATCTAAAACAATCTAAAAACTATATTCTATTGGTACAAAATCATGAAAATTCTAAGTTTAATTTTAATTTTTACTTGTTTCTTTTTAACAACTCCTGTTTTACCAGCTAAAAAGGCTGAAACTGCCGATATAATTTTTAAAAATGGTAATATTTACACGGTTAATGATCGCCAGTCAAAAGCTGAATCCATTGCCATTAAAGGTAATAAAATAATTTTTGTTGGTGAAAATTCTGAAGTATCAAAATATGAATCTAAAATAACAAAAGTTATTGATTTGAAAGGAAATACTGTTGTTCCAGGTTTTACAGATTCCCATTGTCATCTTAGGGAAATTGGAATTAGAGAACTTACGCTTAACTTAGAAGGAACTACTAGCTTAAATGATTTTTTAGCAAAAGTTAAAGCTAGAGTTGAGCAAGTTAAACCAGGTGAATGGGTTACAGGTTTAGGTTGGATTGAGACATTCTGGCAGCCTGCTGTATTTCCTACCAGGTATGATTTAGATAAAATTTCTCCTAACAATCCAGTTTATTTGGAACGTGCCGACGGACATGGTGCTGTGGTTAATAGTTTGGCATTAAAAATTGCTCGTATTAATAAAGATACAGCTAACCCTTTTGGGGGAGAAATTCTTAAAGATAAAGAAACTAAAGAACCTACAGGAATGATTTTGGATAAAGCTCATGACCTAGTAATTAAACACATCCCAGCCCTAACACCGGAATATATAGAAAAGGCTGTTTTAGTGGGTGTTAAACGTAGTATTGAGCTTGGCTGGTGTCAGCTTCATGATGCAGGTGGAACTTATGCAGAAGTTGAATTATTTAGACGACTTTATAAAGAAGGGAAAATAAAGCTACGTATTCATAAAGCTATTCACGGCCCAAGCTTTGATGCTGAACGCTTAATGAAAGAAGGCGCGACGGCTGGAAGCTTTGACGGCTTATTTAACTTTCGGACTATAAAAGTTGTGTTTGATGGTGCGCTTGGTTCAAGGGGTGCAGCACTACTTGCCCCTTATTCTGATTTTGATACTAGCGGTTTTTTAATTCATAAAGAAGAAGTTCTGTTCCCTATGTTGGTAAAAGCGTTAAAGTCAGGTATTCAAGTACAAACACATGCAATAGGAGATCGTGCAAATAGAACAATCTTAGACCTTTATGAAAAAGCTTTTGCAACAGTGCCAGAAAAAGACAGAAAATTATCCGACCCTCGTTGGAGAATAGAACATGCTCAAGTGCTTAACTCATCAGATCTTAATCGATTTTCTAAACTTGGGATAATTGCTTCTATGCAACCATCTCATGCAATTAGTGACCTGCATTTTGCTCCTAAAAGACTAGGGCAAGAAAGACTCTCTGGAGCATATGCTTGGCAAGATTTGTTGAAAACAGGAGTAATAATTGCTGCTGGTTCTGATGCACCTGTAGAGCGTGGCGAACCAATGATTGAATTTTATGCTTCTGTAGCTCGTAAAGACCAAAAAGGCTTTAGTGGTGAGGGTTGGCACCTTGAACAAAAAGTTTCACGCCAACAAGCATTAAAAATGCTAACCATTTGGCCCGCACAAGCGGCTTTTGAAGAACAAATCAAAGGATCTATTGAAGTTGGAAAACTAGCTGATCTAACAATTTTATCTGCTGACATTATGACCATTTCTGAACCAGAAATTCTTAAAACTAAATGCCTTATGACTATAGTTAATGGTGAAATTCTTTTTGATAGTCTTAAATAAAGTTTTTAGATTAAAGAGGCTGCAATTAAAGAATTGCAGCCTAACGAATCACTATTGTTTCGCTATTTGAAATAAGTTTATAGGTAATTCCTCGCCAAGTTATTTGATTTCTGCCAAGAGACATTATTAGGTTATAACCAAAAATTAGTGCAACCAATGGAGAGAAAAAATAATAGCTAAATAGTTTTTGAGAAATAATTTTTTCATAGTCTGTTAAAACTAATTTTATAGCTTTTATTCTTAAAACACTTTTCCAAATACCTAAAAAATAAATAATTAACACCAACAAAAGCGGCCAGAAATTAAAATCTTTTATAAACAAAATTATTCCTAATACTAAACCTACAAAAAAAACTAGGTTAAACATACTATTAGAAATAAATAATAACAACCAAAGAGCCTTTGAATAAACTTTTGTAATAATAATTTGGCGGGTAGTAAATTCTAGTAATTCTGAAAAGCTACAACCTCCTAAAGAAGGAACTAAACAACTAGGAACAAACTTTATTGCTTGTTTTGAAGCTTTAACGGCTTGTGTCAGACCGTAATCATCACTAACAGTTCCTTGCCAATACCTTTCTACATCAATTTTGTAAAAAGTTGAGCGCAAAATTGCCATTGAGCCACCCCAAGCAAAATTATTTTGATGATCCCCCAAACTAGTAGCTATTGAGCCATTCCAAATAGAGCGCAGCAAAGAAGCTAGTCTGTTATCTGTAGGAACAAACCAACGATAACCCGTTGTAGCAGCAACCGTTTTATCTGCTAAAGGAGCAATTAAAGCCATTAACCAAGTTTTAGGTAAACAAACATCTGAATCTACAAAAGCAAATGCTTCAACATTTTGATCAAGTGAATTAATTGCTACTTTTAGGTTATGTACTTTTTGACCACATTTATCACTTGTTCCAGCAATCGCACAATTTGTTTGAATTTTTGGATAAAGAGCTTGCCATTTATTAATCTCTCTAAGTGCTGGGTCTAAAGAATTTTCTACAACAAATGTAATTTGATAGTTTGGATAATCTTGCTCAAATAAAGACTTAAAATATTCAGCCATTGAAGCATCCAAGCCTTTACAAGGAGCAATAATAGCAACACGAGGTATAAAATCTTTTTTATAACTAAATTTTTGAAAATAACTTAAATAATCAAAGCCTTGTTTTAAGGAAATTAAACTCTGAATAATTAGCAAAATGGCAAATATATAAAATAAAATCATATTTTAAGTTATAAAAATGTTAAAGGCCGCCTTTGCAGACGGCCTTTAAGTTTTGACGAGAATAAATTTTTACTTTGCTGTAAAAATTTTTTAGAAACCACCCATACCAGCACCAGGATTTGGCATAGCAGGAGCTTTTTCTTCTTCAGGAATTTCAGAAACTAAAGCTTCTGTGGTTAACATTAAACCAGCAATAGAAGAAGCATTTTGCAATGCTGTACGGGAAACTTTAGTTGGGTCAATAACACCAACAGCAACTAAATCTTCATATCTTTCTGTTTGTGCATTAAATCCTATAGCAACATTTGTTTCTGCTTTAATGTGTTCAATAATAACAGCACCTTCACGGCCAGCATTGTTAACAATTTGACGTAATGGCTCTTCTAATGCTCGACGAATGATGCTAACACCTGTTTGTTCATCTTGCTCTTCTAATTTAAAGCTTTCTAAAGCTTTTTGTGCGCGAATAAAGGTGACACCACCGCCTGGGACAATACCTTCTTCAACAGCAGCGCGGGTAGCATGCATTGCATCTTCCACACGAGCTTTCTTTTCTTTTAGTTCGGTTTCTGTAGCTGCACCAACTTTGATTACTGCTACACCACCAACTAATTTAGCTAATCTTTCTTGTAATTTTTCACGATCATAATCAGAAGTTGTGTTTTCTATTTGATTGCGAATTACATTAACGCGAGCTTGAATATCAGCAGCTTTACCAGCACCTTCAACAATGGTTGTATTGTCTTTGTCAACGGTTACTTTCTTAGCATGTCCTAAATCTTCAATCTTAACGTTTTCTAATTTGATACCTAAGTCTTCGCTAATTACTCTACCACCGGTTAATACAGCAATATCTTCTAACATTGCTTTACGACGATCGCCAAAACCAGGAGCTTTTACAGCACAAACTTGTAAAGTTCCACGAAGTTTGTTGACTACTAAAGTAGCTAAAGCTTCGCCTTCAACATCTTCAGCAACGATTAATAGAGGTCGGCCTTGACGAGCTACTTGTTCTAAAAGTGGGAGTAAATCTTTCATTGAAGAGATTTTCTTTTCGCTTAAAAGCAAGAAAGCATTTTCAAGTACAGATTCCATGCGGTCTGGGTCTGTTACAAAGTAGGGTGAAAGATAACCACGATCAAATTGCATACCTTCAACAACTTCTAAAACTGTGTCTAAGGATTTTGATTCTTCAACTGTGATAACACCATCTTTTCCAACTTTATCCATTGCTTCAGCAATGATTTTGCCGATTTTAACATCACCATTAGCAGAAATTGTTCCTACTTGAGCAACTGCATCCCCGCTAACTGGTTTAGACATTTTTTCGATTTCTTTTACAACAGCTTCTACAGCTTTTTCAATTCCGCGCTTAAGTGCCATTGGATTAGCACCAGCAGCAACAGATTTTACACCTTCTCTAAAAATTGCTTGAGCAAGTACGGTTGCGGTAGTAGTACCATCACCGGCAACATCGGAAGTCTTAGAAGCAACTTCGCGCACCATTTGCGCTCCCATATTTTCTAGTGGGTCTTTTAAGTCGATTTCTTTTGCTACGGTGACACCGTCTTTAGTAATTGTAGGAGCACCAAATTTCTTTTCTATTACAACATTGCGTCCTTTTGGACCTAAAGTAACTTTAACTGCATCGGCGAGTTTGTTAACGCCACGTAAAATTGCTTGTCTTGAGTCTTCACCATGAATGATTTGCTTTGCCATGGATAATACTTTCTCCTTAAGATTTTTTAAATTTTTAGAATTAATTGTTTATTTAGTAGTTTTTAAGAGTCACTCTTACGCGCCTTGAGTTTTGCTAACGCCTTCAATTACGCCTAAGATCTCATCTTCACGCATAATTAGGTATTCTTGGCCGTCTAGTTTTACTTCTGAACCAGAATATTTGCCAAATAGGACGCGATCACCTGCTTTTACTGCCATTTCAACTTTTGTACCATTGTCTAAAACTTTACCTTGACCAACTGCAATTACTTCACCTTCTTGAGGTTTTTCTTTTGCTGTGTCTGGAATAATAATTCCACCACGAATTTGTTCTTTTTCTTCAACACGTTTAACTAAAATACGATCATGTAAGGGTCTTAAAGTCATTCCCATAATTAACTTTACTTACTCCTTTTCTTAAGATTAATTTGAATTAAATTAGAAAATTATTGCTAAAATTTATTTATATAATTAGCACTCAATTCAACTGAGTGCTAATTATATAAATCGAACTCCTTTTGTCAATAGGCAATTAGCAATTTTTAGAAAAATTTTTCCGACCAACTTATAGATTAAAATTTACTCAATGGTTTAAAAAACTTATAGCCTAGCAACTAATCACTAGGCTATTTTTGAACCACCATATTTTAAGGATATTACTTTTTTATAATTCTAATCGTCTGTTCTGCTATATTCACTAACAGCCCAAAGTAGTAAAGATAAGGCTTGTGCAGCGGCGGCAACATAGGTTAAAGCAGCGGCTGTTAAAACTTTTTTTACAGGAACTAATTCTTGATTAGATAAAAATCCGTTTTTTGATAAAACCGCAACTGCCCTGCTAGAAGCATCAAACTCAACTGGCAATGTAATTAAGGTAAAAAGAAACGCTGCACTAAATAGAATAATCCCTGCAATCATCAACGCTTTACCAACAAAAATAAAGTTAGCTAAAATCAACCCAAAAATAAAAATAAAGTAAGCAAAATTAGTACCAAAACTTGCTACAGGAACTAACGCACTACGAATATACATAGGTAAATAACCTTGATTATGTTGTAATGAGTTACTTCTACTTTTACATCATAAATTCCATTTTGATGTAAAATTGTCTTTGCCACTTCAGCACCTGTCATACCTGAATAGCTTTCAATTTCAGAAGCTTTTGAATAAGCTCTTTTTACCCAAAATTGAGCAATTATTGCTAAAAGCAATGCTGGTAATGCAAAAATAAAGTAAGTCAACATATTTTTCTTCTCCTAAGAAAGCTTAATTTTTTTATTTTTCTGCCTTTTTAGATGTAAATTAAAAATTTTGGTTGTGGACGATCTGCAAACTTAGTGGACACTCATTTGTAATTGCATTTTACAAATCCCAAACAAACAATTCTAAAATGACTATTTATATTTTATTAAATACTTTCCATTATAATATATGATTACCATTATTTTCTAATTTTATATAATGTATATTATTATTATATTTAATAATAATATGCCTTTTAGCAAAATTTCCCAACCTTTCCAAAAATTTTCCCAACTTCTTAATTTAGATATTTAGGTAAGTTTGTAGAAAACATTTCAATGAAACTAATATCCATTTAGTTATCAACTATTTATAGATAAGTTATTAAAGTAATTATAAAGAAAACAATAAGCTTTGGCATAGTCATTGCTCTTAAAAACAACAAACTGAGAGATTCTCAGATCTTTGCATTTAATTTTGCCTTATAGATATAGAAAGGAAGGAAGCTTATGGAAAAGTCAAGTTTATTTCTTAAATCCTTTCTTGCTTTCATTATTTGTATTTGCTTTTCTCAAGTTGCTTTTTCCCAAGATAGCAAAACAGATGTCAAAAACCCTATAAAGTTTTATGGCATTCCAATTGAAATCACCCCTTCAAATTTTAAAGCTGACATAGGAAATTCACCTGATTTAACAGATCCACAAAAACCATCTCAACTTATTCCAAAATATGAAATGCGACTTAGCGCGAAGGAAAAACTTAATTATGGATTAAATAGAGCTTTTCTTGCTCCTGGTAGATATGTTTTTCCAGCATTAAATACAATTCGCCAACAAACAAAAGAACCTTTTCCAGGTAAAGACACAGAAGACAAAGTTGTTGATGGATTTTCCCGTTTTGCAATTAATTATGGTAACAGTAGCAGCAGAGCTTTATTAGTTTCAGGTGTCTATCCAATTATTTTTAAGCAAAACCCTCATTATCAACCATCTAAAGATCGAAGTTTTGGCAAACGTCTTTTGTCTGCAAGCCGAGTCTTTGTTACTAATGGAGATAATGGAGAATTGCAATTTAATTACTCCAGAACGCTTGGCAACTTTTCAGCAGTTGCATTGTCTAATCTATGGGAACGCAACACCCCAGAAAGCACTAGAGTTGGACTTGATCCAACTTTTAGGAGATTTAGGAATAGAATTACTTTTGATGTAATAAATTTCGTCGTTATTAAAGAGTTTGGGCCAGATATTAAAAAGTTTTTCTTAAGGCGTTAAAAGTAATCTTGCCCCAAACTTCTTAGCAGAAAGTGAAGGAAAGACTATGAATAAATCGCTGTTAGGTAAACATATAATTAAACCCCATTGGAAATCTTTATCTGTTGCCCTAGTTGCGGTGATTATTGCAGGCATAGCACAACTTCTTGAGCCTTGGCCTATAAAAATTGTTATCGATTATGTAATAGGTTCAAAACCTCTACCAAACTGGATACACGACTATGTTTTTGCTTTTTTTGGAAGCGAAAAATTAGATATTTTAAACTTCGCCCTTGTTGCTGCTCTTTTAGTAGCAATATTGGGCGGAGTTATGTCTTTTGTTGAAAAATCCTTAACAATAAACGCTGGTCAATGGGTAATGCTAGATCTTAGACAAAAAGTTTATGATCACTTGCAAAAACTTTCCCTTTCATATTTTGACCGTGCAAAAACTGGTGATCTTCTTAGCAGAGTAACAAGCGATATTGATGCAATACAAAGTTTTGTCTCTACAGCTTTTCTTGGAATGGTAATCAATGTTTTTATGATGCTAGGAATGGTTGGAGTAATGTTTTATGTTAATTGGCAATTTACTTTAATTGCTCTTTCAATAACACCGCTTCTTTTTTACCAAGTTTATCGTCTAACCCGTAGCATCAAAAATGCTACTCGTGATGTTAGAAAAAAAGAAGGCGACATTGTTTCTTTAATACAAGAAGTTCTTTCTTCAATTCGTATTGTTAAAGCTTTTACTAAAGAAAACTATGAAGTAGAAAGATTAAAAAAAGAAACAGAAGAAAGCATTCGTCTAACACTTCTTGCACGTAGCCTTAAAGCAAGACTTTCGCCTATTGTAGATGTACTTACTGCATTTAGAACTTCCATTGTACTTTGGTATGGTGCGCGTTTAGTTCTTAACAATCAATTATCAGCAGGCGATTTAATTGTTTTTCTACTTTACTTAAAGATGATGTACAAGCCTATGAAAGATCTTTCTAAAATGATTGATACAACTTCAAAAGCACAAATTGGGCTTGAACGTATTCTTGAGATAATGAAAACTGAAAACCAAGTTCCAGAACTTCCAAATGCAACTGTAGCTGAAAGATTAAAAGGTGAAGTAAGTTTTAATGATGTTCATTTTAGTTATGATCAAAATCAGCTTAATCTAAAAGGAATAAATTTTAATATCAAACCTGGGCAATTTGCTGCATTTGTTGGGCCTACGGGTAGCGGTAAATCTACAATTACAAGCCTTATACCTCGTTTTTATGATGTGTTATGTGGGAAAGTTCTTGTTGATGGAAAAGATGTTCGTAGCTATACAATTGACTCTTTACGTCAACAAGTTAGTTTTGTACTTCAAGATCCTTATCTTTTCCGTGCAACTATATGGGAAAACATTGCTTATGGAAAAGCAGATGCAAATTGTGAAGAAATTCGTCGTGCAGCAAAACTTGCTAACGCTACTGAATTTATAGAAAAACTGCCAAAAGGCTTTGATACTCTAATAGGTGAGCGTGGAGTAACTTTATCTTTTGGTCAACGCCAAAGAATTGCAATAGCTCGTGCCATTATAAGAGATGCTCCAATATTGATTCTTGACGAGCCGACATCAGGACTTGATGCAGCATCAGAACAACTTGTCTTAGAAGCTTTAGAACGCCTTATGGCAGGTAGGACAACAATTGTTATTGCACATCGTCTTTCTACCATAAAACATGCTGATAATATTTTTGTTGTAAAACAAGGCGAGATAGTCGAGTCTGGCACACATGACGAACTTTTAGCACAAAACAAACTATATGCTCAACTCTATGAAATACAAAACAAAGAAACAGAAATAGAAAAAACCTATAGCACTACCTATTCTTCTAGCAGCAAGGAAAAAGAGGTGACATATGTTTAATAATGATTTTCTAGAAAAAATTCTTTCTTTGATGCTTTTAATATTTATGTTGGTAAGCACTTTGCTTGCACAACCAACTTACAGTTTTGCAAATAATGAAGAGCTTAAAAAAACTAAGCCTACAATTGATGCTCTATGGAAAGAACCAAATGATATTTCATCACTAGACCTTTATTTGGGCGAAGGTGGAATTGAAAATATGCCTGTAGGCCCTTTCAAATATCTAAAAAAAGACACTAGCGGAACACAAGAAAAATTTACTGTTGAAGATGCTAAAGGAATAAAATGGAAAGCAAAAATCGGCGAGGAAGCACAACCAGAAACCGTTGCTGTCCGCTTGCTTTGGGCAGCAGGCTATTACACTGACCTAACATATTATTTACCCAAAATTCAGGTTGATAATTATCCTACAGAAAATCCTAAAAAGCGCATTTCTAAAACCATTTATGGCGCAAGAATGGAACTTGTTAGAAAAGATAAACGCTTAGGCCGTTGGAAATGGCATGACAATCCTTTTATTGGTACTAAAGAATTTGACGGCTTAAAAGTGATGATGATTTTGATTAATAATTGGGATCTTAAACAAGTTAACAATGTTGCATTAAAAAGTGATGGACATCTAAAATATTATGTAAGTGATTTAGGTGCGTCATTTGGAAAAGCAGGCGTTGAAATGTTTGGTCGTTCAAAAAATAATATTAAGGACTTTAGCAAAAGCAAATTTATTGAAAATGTAGATAAACAAGGCGTAGATTTTGCGTTTAACATACGCCCATTATTTATTTTTATCTTCCACCCAACTTATTATTTTGAGCGAACTAAAGCAGGAAACATTGCTAAAAATGTTCCTGTCGGGTCTGTTAAATGGATAGGTAGCCTACTGTCTAAACTTTCTGATAAGCAACTTATGGAAGCTTTCCGTTCTGCTGATTATAAGCCAGAGGAGGCCAAAAAATTTGTTTCTGTTTTACGAAATAAGATAAATCACCTAACTAATCTTTAATTTTTATTTTATTATTCCGCTATCAACTAAATTTCCCATATCGCTAATTGTTTGAAAGGATATGCCTTTATCGTTAATTTCTACCAACATAAAATGCCATCCAACATAACTAGCAGCCGTAAGAGAACTTTTTGACTCTATTCCATAAAGTTTTGCTCCTCCACCACCAGTAACAAAATGCTGAATTCCATTTTGTGGCTTAACCCGTTCATAAATATGTTCATGTCCAGTAAATGCAGTCTTAACATTGTATTTTATAAGCAAAGGTTCAAGTATTTTTCTTAGCTTTTCGTCTGAACCATGATGAGAACCTGATGAGTAAATTGGAAAGTGAAATAAAGCTATTTTCCATAACGCACTGCTATTTTTAAGTGCATTTTCAAACCAGGCTAGTTGTTCATTATCTATGCTAGTTGCATCCAGCATAAAAAATTCAACTAAACCTTGGCCTCTTTTTAATGTATAAAAACCTTTTCCACCCATATTAAACATTGGGTAATTGATTTGATCATATCGACCATCAATAACATCATGATTTCCTAAAGTAGCAAAAAACTTTACTTCATCCTTAAGCAATCCATCGTAAGTTTTTTCAAAGTATTCAGGATAATGTTTTTTCTTACCAGTTCTATAAATGTTATCTCCAACCGTTAACACAAAGTCTATAGGTTTATTTTGATGAGCTAGCAACATTTGTTTAGCAACTCTCAACTGCTCATCACTACCACAGCCCCAGTCACCCAAAACAATAAAGCGAAATTCATTTTTAACAGGACTTGCACTAATTAATGAAGAAGGACTAAATGAAGGACTAATTAATGTGCTAAGTGCTACTGCGCCAATAGATTTAATTATTTCTCTTCTTGAGAGAATAAGCGGACGAATATCTTCTTTTTTAATCACAATTACACCTCGATTAAAAATATGAAATTTTAAGTTTATTAGTTTTTATGGATTTTTGGCTCTCAATAGCTTAGACACTGCCCAATTAGATGCTACCAAACTACTAATTAGTTACTCAACATAGCTAAAACTTTTTCCTGTTTTTGCAACTTTTTGCAGTTTTTTGCAATTTATTTTTGCCAAAACAAAACTTTCAAAACACTAACAAATTATAAGCCTAGATAATTTTCTAAACTACTAGATTTATATATATAATTTTTAGCCTACAAGATAAACAAGCTAAAACTGCTGCAAAAATTAAGATCCTTTGTTTTCTAAGACTTAAACTTTTCTGCTAAAAATTTTGCAAGTTTTCCCTCGTTTGGCACAGCAGGTGCTATTAGAAAAGGCGCAAGTCAAACAGACAAGCAAAAATAAAAAGCAGTAAATTAAATCAATACAATATTTTATCAAAAATAACTTTAGGAGAAAAGTCATGCGACCAAATCAACACGCAGCAGAAAGGATAAACGGTTTACTAGTTGAACAACTTAATAATCTGCCGTGTTTTTCAGTTGATGTTGATGGGCGTAGCCTAACATCCGAAGCCAAATCCTTTAGAGCAGCTAAAGTAGAAATGTTAGGAACAGTCGCAGGCAAAGATAAACAAAATAGAAAAGATAGACAAACTAGTCAAAAAAGAAATAGCTATCTTACTATAAATCAATTAGATAGCATTAGTTTTGAAGCAAATATAGTAAATACATTAGGTTATTTTTACAATTATACAAAATTATAAACTAGCGGGAGCGGGGTCTCTCGCTCCTGAAATCCTGAAATCAGTTAAATATATAGATTTTAGAACATTTTTGGAGCGGATTACCCTGTAGCAAAAAAGCAGCAGGGTAATCCGCTTTTGGTTTTTGAAAAAATATTACGCAGAAGTATCCACGTGGCAAGGTAAGCGGTCTGTAAAACCGTTCTTCTTAAGTGAAGTTTGAAGGTTCAACTCCTTTCTTCTGCATCTTGAAAAGTCCCTTGATAGTTTTTTGATAGTTTTGAAGGTTTGGAGGTGTTGCCTAATGGTATGGCAGCAGTCTACTAAACTGTCGAGCAATGAACTCGTATAGGTTCGACTCCTATCACCTCCGTTTGTTAAGTTTGTTTTTTGACAACTAAATATTTTCCCTAAAATTTTAAGTTTACTTGTTTTTTCTAAACTTTGGAGATGTCGCCTAATTGGTATGGCAACGGCTTGCTACCCCGTTAAGTGAAAGCTTATGTAGGTTCAACTCCTATCATCTCCGTCATTAAAAACTTTGGAGAGTTCGCCTAACTGGTATGGCAGCAGTCTAGAAAACTGCCGCGCTGATAACGCTTGAGAGTTCGACTCTCTCACTCTCCGTTAGAAATTTTAGAAAATAATGGGTCTGTAGCTCAGTAGGATTTAGAGCGTAGGTTTCCGAAGCCTAAGGTCATAGGTTCAAATCCTATCAGACTCATCAAAAAAAATGCACACAAGATGTGTGCGCTCCCTGACATTTAATTTTGCGGAAGTGGTGTAACTTGGCAAACGCGCTAGACTTAGAATCTAGTTTCTGTGGGTTCAAATCCCACCTTCCGTATCTCAACCCGTAGCTCAGTTGGATAAGAGCTTGAGTTTCCTAAACTCACTGTCACAGGTTCAAGTCCTGTCGGGTTGACCTTAAGTAAGTTGGATCCGTAGCTCAATCGGTAGAGCAACTGGCTTTTAACCAGTGGGTCACAGGTTCGATTCCTGTCGGATTCATCTGTTTGGACTCGTAGCTCAGTTGGCAGAGCATACGCCTCTTAAGCGTGGGGTCGCAGGTTCGATGCCTGCCGGGTCTACTCAAAAAATTTAATTTTTACAGTCTAATTTCTGGATCCGTAGCTCAGTTGGTTAGAGCATACGCCTCATAAGCGTCAGGTCACAGGTTCAAGCCCTGTCGGATCTATTTTTGCGGATGTGATGCAACTTGGTAGACATGCAATGTTGAGAGCGTTGTTTTTGAAGGTTCAAATCCTTTCATCCGCATTTTGCAAAAATTACTTTTGCGGAAGTGGCGTAACTGGCAAACGCACAGGCTTCAAAACCCTGCTTTTATAAGGGTTCAAATCCCTTCTTCCGTATTAAAACTTAAATTGCGAGTGTAGTTCAGTGGCTAGAATACGAGTTTGCCATACTTGAGACGTGAGTTCGATTCTCATCGCTCGCATTTGCACGCGTAGCCAAGACGGGTAAGGCGTAGGTCTGCAAAACCTATCATCGTCGGTTCGATTCCGACCGTGTGCTTTTGCTAAATAACTCTTAAAGCAACTATTTAGCAAGTTATTTGACAACTTAAAATTTTCTCTCACTCAAAAACTTCTTTTGCTGGAATGGTGTAACTTGGTAAACGCGGCGGACTTAAAATCCGTTTTGTGAGGGTTCAAATCCCTCTTCCAGTATCTTTAAATGGGGTGTTAGGCAAGCGGTTAAGCCGCCAGTCTTTCAAGCTGGTAATCACGGGTTCAAATCCCGTACACCCTATCATTACGTTGGAGCCGTGGTGTAGTTGGCTAGCACGTTGGATTGTCAATCCAAAGGTCGCGGGTTCAAGTCCCGTCGGTTCCGTATGGGCTAGAAACTCAAATTGGAATGAGTACCGGCCTTTTAAGCCGGGAGTTGCAGGTTCAAATCCTGTCTAGCTCATTAATTTTTGCAGGATGGAGTAAGAGTTGCTCATGGGGTTCATATTCCCATTATCTAGGTGCAAGTCCTAGTCCTGCGATCTAAGTTCAATCATTGCAACATTTTGCGGTGTAGCCGAATTGGTAAAGGCACTTGGCTCTGAACCAAGATTATGTGGGTTCGACTCCTACCGCCGCAGTTAGTAAAACCTTTAGGATCTGTAGCTCAACCGGATTAGAGCATACGCTTGATAAGCGTAAGGTTAATGGTTCGATTCCATTCAGATCCATCAAATTTGGGGCATTAGGCAAGCTGGCTTAAGCCGTCACACCCTCAACGTGAAAATCATGGGTTCAAATCCCATATGCCCTGTTTTGGAACCGTAGCTCAGAAGGATCAGGCATGAGTCTTCTAAACTCATTGTCGCAGGTTCAAGTCCTGCCGGTTTCGTTCTTTTAACTTTTCGGGGTGTAGCTCAGTCTGTGAAGAGCGCACGCTTTGGGCGCGTGAGGCCAAAGGTTCAAATCCTTTTACCCCGATCACATTTTTCTTGTTAGCAAAAAACGGGGTGTAGCTCAGTTTGTGAAGAGCGCACGCTTGGGGTGCGTGAGGTCGCTGGTTCAAATCCAGTCATCCCGATCAATAACTTGGCTGAATAGCTCAGTAGGTAGAGCAAACGTCTCATAAGCGTTCGGTCGGCGGTTCAATTCCGCCTTCAGCCATCAAGTTTTAGTTTAATGCGAAGTGGTGTAATTGGCAGCACACTTGACTTTGACTCAAGGGAACTAGGTTCGAGTCCTAGCTTCGCAGTTGTTACGAAGTAGCTCAACTGGTAGAGCGTTCGCCTGTTAAGCGAATGGTTTGCGGGTTCGACCCCCGCCTTCGTAGTCTTCAAATTTTGTAAATTCTAGGGTCGGTGATGTTAAGGGGAGCATACTGGTTTTGCACGCCAGGTGTCTGAGTTCAAGTCTCAGTCGATCCATTTTGGTCGGGTAGCTCAGTTGGTAGTAGCAACGGATTGAAAATCCGTGTGTCGGTGGTTCAATTCCACTCCTGACCATCAATTTTGCCGGTGTAGCTTAGTTGGAAGAGCGTCTGCATGGTAAGCAGAAGGTCACAGGTTCAATTCCTGTCATTGGCACTTAGATTTATTAGATTTATTAGCCGGCGTAGCTCAAGCGTTAGAGCAATCGCCTTGTAAGCGATAGGTTCTGAGTTAAAGTCTCAGCGTCGGCACCAGATTCTAAAATTTATGTGGGTGTAACTCATTAAGGCAGAGTGTCAGTCTTCCAAACTGAATGTAGCGAGTTCGATTCTCGTCGCCCACTTCACACAAAATGCTTAGTCGGGTAGCTCAGCGGGAGAGCATCGGTCTTACAAACCGAGGGTCGTCGGTTCAAACCCGACTCCGACTATTAAACTAAAAGTAGAGGACAAATATATGTTCTGGGTATTAATTTGGCTTTATTTAGCAGGAGCAAACTGGTTAGAACACTTATCCCTTATATTTGCAGGTCTACGATTAGGTATTTGGCTAGTAGAAATTATAGATAGCTCAATTAACGGGATGTGGCTCAGACTGGTAGAGCGCACGGTTCGGGGCCGTGAGGTCAAAGGTTCAAATCCTTTCATCTCGACTAAATAAACATTTAATTTATGGCGATTGTAGCTTAAGCGGCAGAGCGTTCGGTTGTGGCCCGAATGGAGAGGGTTCGAGTCCCTTCTTTCGCCTTAGAAAAAAGTTTTTTCCGGGCCGGTAGCTCAGAAGAATTAGAGCGGTTGATTACGAATCAACAGGTCGTGGGTTTAAGTCCTACCCGGTTCATTAAATTTTGCGGAGGGTAATCTTATGTTGATAATGCGTCGAGTCCTTTTGTTGAACGCTTCCTACGAGGCATTAGGTGTTATAAGTATGCCTCGAGCAGTTCGCCTAGTTTGGAAAGATTCTGCTGAAGTTGTAGAGCTTGACGGAGACAGTAAACTACGTTCTCCAAGTTTTAGCTTTGCTGCTCCTTCAGTAGTTCGGCTAAAAAATTATATAGATGTACGTGTTCGCCAACGTCGTTCTGCTAGCAAACGTCTTGCTATCTTGATGCGTGACCGTTTCCGTTGTCAATACTGTGGCCTTAAGGGTACACACTTTGAGTTAACCTTGGATCACATCATCCCACGCGCTAGAGGTGGAACAACTGACCCAGAAAACCTTTGTGCAGCTTGTTTTCCTTGTAACCAGCGCAAAGGCGACCGTACACCAGATGAAGCAAGAATGCCGCTGTTAGCTCATCCTAGTGCATTCTACTATGGACTAGAAAAGGCTGCTCTACGCAGTGCTATAGAAGGTCGTCCAGAATGGCGTAAGTACCTATGTTTACCTGAGCTAGAGACTAACATTGCCTGATTTTTGTTGGGTTAGTCGCCTAACCCAACATTTTTGCAAAACTTAGAAAAGGAGGAAGTAAAATGCTCCATGTACGTTTTGAAGGTCGCTCTTATGATTTGCGTCCTGAACAAATTCAGTTAACCAATAAAATGAGTGATCAAGAAATCAAACAGCAATTGGCAAGACATTTTAATATTCCAGCTAATCGCTTTAATCAATATGTTGTAGACCGTACACAAAATGGTGACTTCATTATCAGACCTGAAGCGGTTTATGGGTAAGTGTTAAGCTTGCTTTGCACCCCAATAATAAAAGCCTACACACTATTTAAGGATATGCCGGGCATTAGCTCATTGTGGGTTCGACTCCCGCTAAAAGCACCTTAGCTTTTATGGCGAAATGGCAGACGCAGCATAATTTGTGCAAAAAGCTTTTATAACTTGTGTAAAGCAAGTAAATAAAAGATTAAGTTTTTATTTACTTATTTATAAAGTTTTGTTCTGCACCCTAATCGGTGAAGCTTACACACACTACTGACTGTTAATCAGAAGGTTGCAGGTTCAAATCCTGTCGGCTCCGTCTAAAACTCTTATGGGGCCGTAGCTCAATGGTAGAGCAACTCGTGAAAGATAGCTTTTTCAACTTGTGCAGAACAAAAAACCCTTTTAAGAAAGAAAAATATTTAGATTTTACCGAGATTTCTTGCTTCATGTCCTGATAGATAAAGCTTACAAACACGTCTGACTTAGAATCAGAATATGGTGAAACGAACAGCTTTTTCAACTTACGTGAAGCAATAAATTATTCACTATCAGTAATATACGGGCAAGCATAATCAAAACGTGTCCTAATCATTAAAGCTTACATACTACAAACTAACTGCAAATTAGTTATAACTTAGGTTCGATTCCTAAAACCCGCCCCAAAAACTTATGGCGGGTAGATGGCAAAAAAAGGCTTTGACAACTTACACGATAATATTATGACTGGCCGTATATTACTGAAATTAAATAAGTTTTGCTGTCTTGTATCCTTATAGGAAAAACTTACATACTCGCTCAATGGTAGAGCAACAGCATCATAAGCTGTGTATTGTGGGTTCGATTCCCACGTATACTCAAAACAGTTTTTGCAACTTATACAAGACAGCAAATCCCTACAAGTTATTAAAAATTCTAAGGCTATTTTATAGGCTCTAAGAATTTTTTCACAAGTTTTCTATTTTGTGTCCTAACTATTAAAGCTTACATACAAAATAGCTCATTCGGTAGAGCGACAGTCTTCAACACTGTAGGTGGCGGGTTCAACTCCTGCTTTTGTAGCCAATCTAAAACAGCTTTTATAACTTACACAAAATAGAAAAATCTATTCTCTTTATTTTTAGAAGGAGGTGATCCAATGCGTGCTTTTGAGCGTGATCTTAGACTAGAAATGTTAAACAGTTTGCTTACTACTCCACATCGGCAGTTAGAACAAGTAGCAGCATTGCATAAAGATTTCATTGAACTTGACCCAATTTTTTATGGTCATTTAGCTGTATGGTATCAAGCTAATGGCGATGTACGCGACCATAAAGAAGTTTTTGTAGCTAATTTGCTTTCCAGCAAGTTAACTGAACATCGGGACGCAGGTTTTATGTTGCTACAACAATTCCCACCTTACGAGGTTTCCCGTATTGTGGACTTTATGAAAAAGCAATCTGGTAAGCTGCCACGTTCAACTAGAACTGCTGTAAAAGGCTACTTGCAAGAGCGCGAGAAAAACACAGTGTTTTTTGACCGTGCTGCAATTAGAGCGCGTAAGGCAATGAAACACCTCTATGCTAGCTTGCATATAAGACCTAGTGAGCGTGCAGACGCAATTTTATTTAAGGACAATCCACCTGCTGACACTATCGCTTTTATGATCAAGAAATTAGCAAAAGCTAACAGTGCAGCAGAACAAGCTCAATTAATTGTTGAACAAAATATTCCTTACACAATTGCAATTGGTGCAATTAAACAAATTACCCCAGCCGTGTTTGTTGCTTTAGTAAATGCAATGACACCTCAAGAGGTAATCAACAACCTTAACTCTTTAAAATCTCGTGGTGCTTTTGACCACAAGGATGTTAAGCAGTTAATTGATAGTAAGTTAACAAAAGCAACTCAATCTAATCGGGTATCTGCTTTTAAGGCTGTAAAGGCTGCTGAAGTAACACAGCTAGACCAAGAAACAGTTGCTCGGCTAGAGGATATTGTTAACCAACAAGTTGCAAAACGTGGTCAGATTACTAAATCTACAGGTTTGCTAGTAGACAAAAGTAGCAGTATGACTACAGCAATTGAAGCTGGTAAGCAGATTGCTGCTTTAGTTTCTGGTATTAGTCAAGGAAGTTTGTTTGTTTATGCTTTTGACACTTTAGCTTATCCAATTGTAGCCGAAGGTAAAGAGCTAACTCACTGGGACAAGGCTTTCCAGCACATTTACCCAACTGGTAGCACTAGCATTGGCGCACCTGTTGAAACAATGCGACTAAGAAAGCAAGTTGTTGAGCAGTTTATTATTGTAACTGACGAGGGTGAAAACACCGCGCCTTACTTTATGGATGCTTATAAGCGTTACTGCGAAGAGCTAAAAGTAATGCCAAACATAATCATTGTAAAGTTAGGACATCCTAGCGATTACTTAGAAACTCAATTACAACAAAACAGAGTAACTTTTGACACTTTGACTTTTAAGGGTGACTACTACTCTCTTGCCAAACATCGTGCCACTTTTAGCACGACCTTCTCGGTTAGAATTGTTAATGGAGATTCTAGCAATGCCATTGCCTACTAGAGTTAACAAACAACCTATCCGACAACTACAGATAGCTTAAGATTCTGGGAGTATCGCTTATCTTGCTAGACTCTGCCACCATAGCCAATCAACCTTGTCGCCAAGATAGCAGAAACTCCCAGTAGTTTTCTGGGAGGAAGTCATGAAAACAACATTAAATACACAATTAAATCAAGTAGATATTTGCTTTGTAATTGATACAACAGGAAGTATGTCTAGTTTTATTCAAGCGGCTAAACAACACCTATTGAATATGATTAGCACATTAGGAGCAATCAACGGGCTAGATTGGCAAGTTGGATTAGTTGAATATCGTGACCATCCTCCACAAGATAGATCATTTGTAGTTAAAACCTATGCTTTAACCAAGGATTTAGCAAAAATGCAAAAGTCTATTCAAGCCTTAAAAGCTGATGGCGGTGGCGACCAGGCAGAAGCAGTTTATGACGGTTTAGCAGCAGCTTGTAAACAAATGTCTTGGCGTGATCATAGCTGTAGATTTGCTATTTTAGTTGGTGATGCTCCTCCACACGGTTTCCAATTAGAAGAAATAAACGAACTTAATGTAATTAATAAGGTAAAAAATGTGGGTGATAGCTGGCCTGAACTTTGTCCTTGTGGTTTAACTGGTAAAAGCGTTGCAGCACTTGCTGAAGAAAAGCGCGTTACACTTTATGCAATTTCTATGACTAACTGTAAATTTACTTTAGGAGCTTTTACAGAAGTTGCTAATGGTACAGGTGGACATTGCAGCCAATCTAGCAAGATTGATGAAGTATTAAAGGAAATCAAAAACGTGCTAGATAGTGAATTTCAAAACATCTTGTTTGACAAGTTAGTTTTAGAACAAGTGGACAAGTCAAAAGAAATTAATGTCCAAGAGATAGCTGACGGTTTGGCTTCTCCACGCTTACAAGTAGTTTCTGCAATTGGTCGATTGGGTAGACGTGGATTTTTAGACAAATATGCTGTTAAAAAGACAAAAAGCCAATAGAACTCTTTGTAGATCATAAAGAGCCAACATTTTTGCTAACATCGCTAGTAAATTCATTTTTTAACTGGAGCAAATAATGATTAATGTAAAGAAATTAATACTCCAGCTTAAGGAGCAGGAGCAAGAATTGTGTAAAACACAGTTTCTTGCTCCTTGTGTTTTAGGGGGTAAAGTACAAACTAGAGTAGCTGGACTAGTTTATAAATTTACTCCTCGACCAATGGATTTTATTGGTTGGGCAGTTTTTCAACCAGTAAATGAAAGCATTGCTGAAGTTGTAGAAGAAGCTAGTTTGCCAATGATTAGCGAATATTTACAGCTTTTTAAGCTTTTTCGTGTGCGTTTGGCTTATCAACTACAATCACAAACCTGGCTTGCTTATCCAGTTAATGAAGCTGATATGTTTCAAAGATTAAAAGTTGTTAAACCTATAGCAATTAACTTAGTTACAGATGCAACTCAATTTGAGCAAGTGCTAGCTCGTTTTAGTGGAGGGGCTTTTTGGTTTGAAGATATTGACCGAGGTTCAGACCCAATAATTGCTGAAGAATTGAGTGAAGCCCTACGTAAAAAAACTGTTATTAAAGACTTGCAATTTGCTAATCTAACTCCAGAAATGCGTACAACTTACAGTCTAACTTTTAGTCTTATTGTAGAAAAAGAAAAACAAGCTGAAAGAGTCAGATTATTAGCACAGCAAAATAATGATGAAGTGCGGCTGCAAAAAGCATTAAAACTAGGTGGTGAGGCTTCGCTAAAGCATTTACGGGATCGTGGCGACCATTGGCTAATAGATTGGACAACAAAAGATGGTCAACGTCATACTTCTGCTATTTCTAAACAAGATTTAACTGTTCTTAGCTCTGGTATTTGTTTAAGCGGTCGTGACCGTGATTTTGATTTGCAATCACTAGTTAAAGTTATGGAACAAAGAGACTAAGCTTATATTTTGGTTGGCGACATTTGAAATTAGCCCAGTGATTTATCGCTGGGCTAATTGTGTTATCTTGCAATTCTTAGCCAAAACAGCTTGTTATAGGATTATAAATCTATGTCGCTTGACTCAGTTAATGCTAGTAAAAATACTAATTATTCCAAATTTTGGCCGCTAATTTATTTTGTAACATTTCTGCTTTATATCCGCAATTTTAGAGCCGTTGTAACAGATTTTGGGATTTTCCCTAGGGCAGTTGATTCTTTTTATATGGCACGGCGTATTGCATACCTAGTAAATCATAATTTTTCATCTCCAGACATAGATTATTATGTAAATTTTCCTATAGGTTGTCCTGTACATCTTCCTTTTGGATTTGCAGCTATTAACGCGCTACTTATAAAAATAATTACTTTAGGTCAAGCTAATGAATGGTGGATAGTAGCAATTGCTTGTCTAACAACACCTTTATTTGCAGCATTTATTCCTTGTCTTGCTTATTTTATTGGTATTAATCTTGGACAAAAAAGCATGGGATTATGGGCGGCTGTTATTTTATCATTACTGCCTATGGAATATTACTTTTTTAGGTGTAATTGATCACCATGTTTTTGAAACATTTTTTATAGCTTTATATTTATTTTTTTACTTAAATGCTAGCAAAAACTTAGATGATAATTTAGCTTTAGCAAAAAGAAATGCTTTTTATGCAGGCACCAGCATTGCTCTAGGCATCTTATTTACCAATGCTTTACCAGTTTTAATTGGATTTCATTGTTTTATTTTATTAGTACAAATACTGAATAAATGGAAAGACCCATCCTGTAGATTTAATATACTTTTAATTCAAATATTTGTTTTTATTGCTCCATTATTTTTTCTCTTACCATTTGTTGTTACACATATTGCGGATCCTGGAGAAATTAACCCTAGCTTAGGACTTTGTTGGTTAGCATCTTTTGTGTTTTATTTGGCTACTTTAGCTTTTTTATGGTTTCTTCGTAGTAAAACAACAATTTTTCCTACTATTTCAACAAAATTAATAATTATTTCTCTTAGTATATCTTTAGTAGGTCTTATTTTTTTAGAATGGAAAAGTATTGGAGCTTTTTTAATTGCTGGTGTATCAGGGTTTATTCTTAAATCAGATCCAATGATAGCAATGATCAAAGAAGATACTCCTTTATGGAAATTACCTTTAATAGCAATTATTGGGGCTTATTCTGGATTTATTTTAGTTTGGCCTGTAGCAACAGTTTTAGTAATAAAAAAAGGATGGAAAGAATCTACAGGCTTTTTAGCTCTTGGGGCTATGGTTTTGGCTACATCAAGTTTGGCAATATTACATATTAGATTTGCTACTTTGTTTATTTTTCCTTTTTGTTTAACTGTAGGTTTTGCTGTTGAAGAATTTTTTAATAAATTTGTTGTAGAAAAGGTTGCTCAAGCAAATAAATCACAACAAACTATTAAACAGCTAGCTTTTGCAACGGTTATTTTGTTGATGTTATACCCTTATTTAGCACAAATAAGTTTTAATTCAACAATTGTATTACCACAAGAAAATAATGGGTTTGTAAACTTTTATCCTAGCTTAATTTGGCTAGATCAAAATACTCCTAAAACTAGTGTGACTGGAAATGAAAAAACAGATTATGGAGTTGTTGTTTCTTGGGATCATGGCAATTGGTTAATGGTTGTTGGAAAAAGACCTGTTGTTGGCGCACCTCTTGGGCATATGAAATTAGCAAGAGAAGGCATTAGAGATGGTTCATTAATTTTTGTTAATCCGCCTGAAGAATCAATAAAACTGATAGAAAAGCGAAAAGTTCGCTATGTTGTTATAACACCTCAAAATCTTGAGCAAACTAAGATAACCGCTTTGCCATTAGATAGAAATAGTGAAGAAACTGCCAAAATTCAAAACCTAAATCCAGAAAATAGTTTATTTACTAAGTTACTTAATGATAGCATTCCCAACGGCCAAGCGGCTTTAAGACATTTTAGGTTAGTAGATGAGGCAGAAGCAAAATATCCTAATTTAGATCGTCCTTATGTAATGATTTATGAATATGTTGCTGGAGCAGAAATTAAAGGCCAAAGTAAACCTAATTCTATTGTTAAAATTTTTGCTAGATTAGAAACCAAATCCAAAAGAAGAATAACTTATACTGATTCTACAAAAACAGATAACGAAGGTAATTTTACTATTATTTTACCTTATGCAGTTGGTGAGCAAAAATATTCAGAGGTAAAAGCCGTTAGCCCATATAAAATCCAGACTGAAGAAAAAACCTTTGATTTTTCTATAACTGAAACTGATGTTTTAGAAGGCAAAAAATTTTTATTAGATGAGTCCCCAAAATAAAAAGTGTTTATAAAATAAGTAAAATAAGCTAATACAAGTCATTAGTTTTATTTTTATTTAATTATTTTATTTTTGAAAACTTTCTTGACCAAAATTTTTACAATTTTTTCATAAATACCAATTATCAAAAAATCGAAGCTTTATTCACAAACTTTTTCAAAGTTCAGCCTTAAATTATATTATGCAAAACTAAATCCTCTAAAATAACCAAACTGATTCAAATTTAACAAGTTTATACTGTCTCTTGTCATTACAATAATAATTGTGTAATATGGCCGATAGATAAACACTATTTATTAAGTAAAATTGTAAGTGTTTGTTAGGGTCAGATTTTACAGTATTTTAGTCAATTTTGTTCATTTATTGATTCACCACAACTTAGTAATATATTGGTTTTATTGTATTTGTAAATTTTGATATTTTCAAAACTTAAAAACACTTAAACTGCTTATTTTATAGAGTAAAACTAATGAAAGATAGAGGGCAAATATGAGAATTTCTTTTGATTCAACCGCAAATACTCAGCTTGTAATGGAAATGTTTAATAAGCTAGCAAATGATGATCAATTTCGTCAAGAATTTGCTTCAGATCCACATACTACTTTGCAAAAATATGGTGTTGTATTAGAAAATGGAGTATCTGTAACAGTTCCTCCTAAAGATAAAATAAATGACTTTCTTAACAGCTTACAAACTAGTCCGCTTTCAACAACTTCAGATGGTATGGTTAAACTTAATACAGCCTTAAGTGATAATTTAATCTTTTTTGGTTAATTCGTTCTTCTTTGGTATTTTTTCTTACTTTGAAAAGGCTTTTATATTAATAATATGATTAATATAAAAGCTTTTTTACTCAAAGATTAAGTTTAAGATTTTTACAAGACCTTCCAATTCATAATTTTGCTAAATAATATAAGTTAAATGACTGGAGTAATATGCGAAGCCGTAGAAGTTCTTTTGTTTTTTTTTATGCAGAAGACAATATAATCCCTGATTTGAATGCCTTTTTGCAAGGACAGCTTTCAACAAAGAAAGCTACAACAATTTGGGCATTATCGGCTATTTATGGAAAACCTTGTGCTATTGAAAAAAAGGATCTGGAAGTTTTTCTAAGTTTTAGTAGTTCAGAATGGACAAACATTGAAAAGTCAGAAATATCTGACATATTAAGATTAGCATCTATTGGACTACTTCTTGTTGATGATGATAGTGAAATTTATAAAGAATATCTTCGTAGAGAGCAAAAGCTTTACCAAGAGCAATGGAATGTTTATGCAGCAATTTATCACTTCCTTAATAAATGGAAAGATTTTCATTCAGATAGAAACATCCCAACAAATTTACAAGAACTTTCAAAGAGGAAATTTCTCTCACCAAAAATACTTTCTAAATTTGTAAGTGAACATGGCAAGCCTCCAGAACACTTTCATAAATTAAAAGATACTCAAATCAAAGGAACACAAACACTTCCTTTAAAAAAAGAGTTTGTTGATAAAGATCCTTTTTTACAACTTCTTAAAAATCGTCGTACTTGCCGAGAGTTTGATGATCAAGTATCAATATCCCAAGAAGTATTTTCAAAGTTGCTTTATACAGTTTTTGGTTGTCAAGGAAAAGCTCATGTTTATGAAGATATATGGGGAATAAAACGAACAAGCCCTTCTGGAGGAGGTCTTCACCCAATAGAAGCTTATGTATTAGTAATAAATATAGAAGAAATTACTCCTGGCATTTATCATTATGATACAGAAGAACATAAGTTAAATGCTATTGAGTACAAATCTATGGCAGAAGCTAGAGAACTAGCTAATGAATTTACAGCAGGACAATCCTATCCTCGTTTGTCTTCAGCCCTTTGCATAATGACTGCAAGATTTTATCGCAATTACTGGAAATATAGGCGACATCCTAAAGCATATCCTGTTCTTTATATGGATTGTGCGCATTTAAGCCAAACATTTTATTTAGCATGTTCTTACTTTAAACTTGGTTCTTTTGTTACAGGTGCAATTAATACCGCCAATATAGAAGAACACTTAAGGCTAGACCCTTATTCAGAAAGCCCTCTTCTTATATGCGGTTGTGGTATAGGACTAGAAGAATCCATAGGGTTAGATCCTGTATATACAGAAGTTTTTCCACCAAATTTAAGTGATTAGCATTAAAAAAGCTAATAAAGTTACTTTGGCACCATCACTAAACGCAGTCCTAAGAAATTGTTACGTGTATTTGGTGAGCCATAAAGTCGATATGCTGAGCGACAATAAACAGTTGGATTAAGCCAACTACAACCACGACCAACACGGGTTGCCCCAGATGTTGCCCCACTTGGATCCACAATTTCTGTAGTTGGATAATCTCCATACCAATCTGAACACCATTCATAAACATTTCCAAACATATCATATAAACCCCAAGGGTTTGCTTTCCTTTGTCCTACAATATGTGTTTTACCGCCAGAGTTTTTTTCAAACCAAGCTACTTCTTCTAAATTGTCTGGATATTCACTCTTGTTACCCGCTCTTGCCACATATTCCCATTCTGCTTCTGTTGGTAAACGATATTGTTTTCCCGCTAATTTTGATAGCCTTGCGCAAAATTCTACAACTTCATGCCAACTTATATTTTCTACTGGTAAATTATCTCCTTTAAATCTGGAAGGATCTGATTTAAGAGGTATATTTATTGTAGGTAAGCCTGCTATTGCTTTCCATTGAGTTTGTGTTACTTCATATCTTCCTATATAAAAATCTTTTGATATTTTCACTTTATGTAGTCGTTCATCTCCATTGTGTCCTTTTTCTGTAGCAGGTGATCCCATTTCAAATTCTCCTGCTTGAATTTTTAACATCTCTAACTTTAATCCGTCTCCTAAATCTTCTATATAAAGGTTTTCTCCTACATGTTCTTCTACTTTTACAACCTCTTTTACTGATTCTTGTACTGGTGGTTGGGTAGAAATTAATCTTCCTTCTACTAATTTTAGTTGGACTTTTTCTTCTACTATTTTACTTACTTCTTTAGGGGAGCGTTTCTCTACTTCTAGTTGCCAAATTTTTGCCGTTTTATCAGCACTAGCACTAAGTATTTTATCCATTTTATGGGAAAATAAGCCTCCAACTACAGAGTCTTTATGTTCTGCAAATGCTACAAGGAATTTGCCAGTAGTTCTTTCCCATATTCTTATAGTGTTGTCATAAGAATTAGTAATAATTAAATTTCCATCAAAGCTAAAATCCCCAGTTACTATATCTGCTGTATGGCCTTCTAATGTCCAAAGTAATTTTCCTGTAGAACTTTCCCAAAGATAAGCTTTTGTATCATTACTTGTAGTTAAAATTTCCTTTCCATCAGGACTAAATTTACAGTCTGTTACGCCTGATTGATGACTAATTTGTATGTTAAGTAATTGACCATCTTGTAATCGCCAAATTTTTGCAGTTTTATCCGTGCTACCTGTTACTAATAATTTTTCATCTGGGCTAAAAGCAAGGCTTACTACTGCTGCTTGATGTCCAATTAGCGTGTGTTTTAATTGACCACTACTACTATCCCAAGTTTTAGCTGTTTTATCTGCTGAAGTAGTAGCTATTAACTTCCCAGTTTTACTATAACTTGCAGTATAAATAGCTCCTGTATGCCCTTCCAAAGTATTTAATAATTTACCTGTTGTAGAATCCCAAATTTTAGCTGTTTGGTCATAACTCCAGGTTAATATTTGGCTACCATCAGGGCTAAATTCTGCGCCTTTTAAGGCTTCAGTGTGTCCTTGAAGTACTGCAACTAGATTTCCATCTGATACTTTCCAAAGTCTTGCTGTTTTATCCGAACTCGCTGTTACAAGTAGCTTACCATCAAAACTAAACTTGCTTGATAGTATTGTGTCTTCTATGGCCTTTTAATACAAAAGTTCTTTTCCATCATTTGCTTGCCACAGTCTTGCAGTTTTATCTTTGCTGGAAGTTGCAACTAAATTATCATCTGGGCTAAAACTAGCCATTGTTAACCCATCTGTATGATTTGATAAATTGATAGGAGGGTGATTTTCTACTTTTGCCAATGCAACTGAGAGCATATATTTTAATGCTAAATTATTATCCCCTTTTGCATAGGCTTCACTAAGGTAAACTGCTGCTCCATCTAGTTTTCCCTTTAGTATTTGCTGTCGGCCTTCTTCTTCATAAAGTTCTAAAGTTTTTAAGAGTTGTTGTTTTGTTTGCTGTCTTTGATAAAACAAGACTGTTGAAGCTATTAGTAATACACTTATTATAGATATTGCTAAAGCACGCCTTATTTGTTGAGTACGGCTAGCGTCTGAAAGACTTGCTTGTACAAATTCTTCTTCTATATCAGTTAATCTGCCTACGTAATAACTTCGCCATAATTGATATTCTGTAAGCACTTCATCGCGCCAAAGTAGTCCTTTAGGGCGGTGTCGTTCTTGCCATTGTCGGGCTGCTGCTCGCAATTGGTCACGAAGTCTTGCACCTTCTGCCATTTCTTGTCTCCATTTAACTAGACGTGGCCAGGTTGATAGCAATGCTTCATGAATAATTTCTATTCGATCTGTTCCTTTTTCTCCTTCTGTAGCAACTAAGAGCCTTGCTTGTATAAGTTTTTCTATTACTGATTCGCTATCTCTTGTTTTTCCTAGTAGTTGTAATAACTCTAATCGAGTTAAAATAGCACGAGTTCCTTGGCTTGTTACAAGATGACGAAAAGCTTCCCTAACAAGTAATTGTTCTAAGTTTGTCATTTGTTGAAGCATACTTTCAGCATGATGAGCAAGCGCACCTCCTACACCTCCCAGCATTTCATAATTTCTGCGACGAAGTTGCTTAAACTGGCTATCGCGCTGTTCCCAAAGTTTTGCAGCAGTAAAAGCTAGTAAGGGTAGCGCGCTAGTTTGATCCGTTAGTTGATTTACTATTTCTATAGCAAGATCATTATCTTCAAATTCATATCCTATGCGTCTAGCTGGAAGTACTAGTATTCTAAGTAGTTGTGTTGAATCAGGAGTTGTTAATATTTCTATGGATTGATTAAGACGATCTTTTAGAGCATTTAATTCTTTGGCACGAACTAAAAAATCATCCCTCATTGTTAGCACTACTCTTATAGGATCTTCTTCTGAACGTGCTAGAGATACTAATGCTTCAACATAAAGTTTTTGCTCTTGTCTGTTTAAACAAAGTGTAAAGATCTCTTCAAATTGATCTACTACTATTAAAACTTTACTACTATTAGCTATCGCAAACATTCTTAAGAGCTTAGATAGGTACTCTATATCTTTTTCTAACTCAGATTTTAAGTCTGTTAGCTCAAGCCCTAGTTTAGAAAGTTTTGCTGATAAAGTAGAGATAGGAGAAATACTAGGACGAGTTGTTAAGATTTTCCAGTTTTTATCTAAATTCGCCACAATTCCTGCTTGGATAAAAGAACTTTTACCTGCTCCTGATGCTCCCACTACTGCTAATAATGGCTGCACTCTTAGACGATTAAGAAAACTTTCTGTTTCTTTTTCTCTTCCAAAAAATAGTGTTGAATCTTCTGGAGAAAAACTAGCTAAACCTAGATAAGGTGATTTTTCAAGGAGTGAATCCTCTTTAAACTTTTCATCCTCTCTAGAAATGTTCTTTTATCCAATCAAAAGCCGATTGTCTCTCTATTTCAAAAGCTTGAGGAAAACTAATTAGTTTTGCTCCATTTCTTCCTTTTCCATCTAGTAAAAAAACTTCTTTTACTGCTCCTAAACTTGGTTCTACTATTTCTACTAACGGCCATAGTGAAAGGACAAAATACCCATTTACATCTATTAACATAGCTTTTTCATTAGCTAAATTACTACTTTTTACAGGTACTATGCTAAGATGCTTTGCTATACCCATCCATTTAGTTGCTTGATTGTCTTTTGGCAGTACCAAATGGTAATCACATATCCAACTTACTTCTTTTAGTAATATAGTAAGCTTAAAGAGGAATTGCTCAAGTAATTCTACTAAGCTTTCTTCCTTTAATGAAACAGCCATTGTTATTTTTTCTTGTAATTGCAAAAGGCTAGCAAATATCTCACTTATAGAACTAGAAGAATCATTATTAGCAAAAAAAGTGATACAAGTTCAGCAACAGCAAAGCATCTCTCTTTTTAGCAAATGAGCGGCATAATTCTCTAGAAAGTTCTATCCATTGTGCTTCATTTAGTGTTTCTTGATATAAAGCACTTATTGATTTATTTATTAACTCATTATTTTGTATCTTATCAGCGATACTAGTATAACTAGCTATAGATAATATACCTATATAGCGAATTAAAACGCGAAAAACTAATAAAACTCTATCTTTGAATTTATAAGCATTGTGGGAAGCTAGAAGGCTTGCAACACTTTCTGCTATTGGCTTTGGTGCATTAGTTAATAAATTTTCTTTTACTATCTCATCAAATTGAGGCAAATTAGCTTTCTCTTCATCAAAGTTTGCTGCTTGATGAAAATTCTTTGCAAATTCTAAAGCTGTTTGATAGCGATCTTCTACTCTTTTAGATAAGGCTTTTTGTAAAACATCATTAAGTTTACTAGGAAAAGAACTCTTAAGAGGAGGAACAGGTTTAGAAAGATGCGCTCCATAAAGTTCAAAACCTTTTTCCTTAAAAGGAACTGTGCCAGTAATGGCTTGATAAGCCAAAATTCCTAAAGAATAAATATCACTTCTAGCATCAGCATTTGCTCCATTTTCCCATTGTTCTGGGGGCATGTAAGATGGAGTACCTATAACTCCATGTGTTTTAAGTGTTTCTATATTTATACTATTTTTATTTATTTTAAGCTCTATTACTGGCTTTTTATTATTAGCTATTTGTCCTAATTTTAAGAAATCTTCTATATCTATATTCTCATTACTAATAGTAGTTTCTTGATCTATTAAATTATTATTTTCAATTATAGTTTCTTGATTTCTTAAACCATTACTTTTAATGATAGTTTCTTGATCTATTAAATTATCATTATCAACAACAGTATTTTTATCATTCAAAGCATCAGTTTTAACTACAAAATGATCATTTGTAATAGTTTTTTGACTGTTAATTTTATTAGTTTCTTTAGAATCTCTATATTTAGGGCTTTTATCAATAAAACCAATTTTTTCTTCAGGAGAGTTTTGATGCAAGTCTTTAGCAATACCAAAATCTAAAAGTTTGGGGAGTAAACGACCAGCACGAGAAATAATCATAACGTTGGCAGGTTTTAAGTCCCGATGAATAATTCCTGCTTCATGTGCTGTATGAACCACTTCACAAATTTTATCTAACAGTGGTACAAATTTTTCTAAAGAAAGTGAGCCTTGAGACTTAAGTATTTCATTTAGTGGAGTCCCAGCAACCATTTCCATTGCAATCCAAAGTAATCCATCGCTTTCTGCCCCAAATGAATAAATATGTGCGCAATATGGATGCTCCAAACTTGAAGCTAAGCGGGCCTCTCGCTTAAAACGCTTTATAACACTTTTATTTGTTCTATGCCTAGTATGTAGTACTTTTATTACTGCTTCTCGCTCTAAGGTTAGTTGAGTAGCTTTATAAACAGCACCAAAACCACCTTCCCCTAGTTTTTCTTTTACTAGAAAATCTCCTAGTGTTCTACCAACAATAGGATCTATTTTGTCAATATTCATAAAGCCCTCGCAAGGAAACCCACGTCTTTAGACGTGGGAGGAATTGCGGTCTTGTATTGTGTTAAGTAAGAATAAGAATAACCGTCACAAGAAAAGATAAGTTTACAGTATTTATGGCTAATACCTTGGATAGTGGTTTTGCTAGTAGAGATATTGAAAGAACCAGAAGCCCTAACAGAAACTTTGCCAGTATAAGTACCAACTTTCTTTCCCTTAGTAACAACAGCCTTTACCATATCACCAGTAGCAAAGCCAAAGAATTTCTTACCTGCTTTAGCTTTAGTTCTAGGAAAGCCAAATTTGTCCATTAAGCACATTTGCCTACTTCCATGTCCTGTTGCTTTTATCTCTAATACTGTTATTTTGTCTACTTTTAGCTGTGGAGTGCTACTACCAACACAAGCTGCATCTATCCAATGTGCTTTGGCTAACTTTTGGCTACTACGGTTAAACTTAGTTAAACCACCACTACCTATCTCTATTGGCAATTGAAATTCTTTTAATCTATTGAGTATTTCCCATCTTGTGCTGTTTACTGCTGCTGCATCTTTTAATGGTACTTTGGCTTGTGCCTGTACTTGTGATATCCAAACTCTGTAGCAGTTTTATTGCCTTCCTTTATATTGCACTTTTCACAAGCTATTGTTAGGTTTGTTACTCTATTACTTCCACCTCTACTTTTTGGCACTATATGTTCTATCTGCAAGGCTGTGTTCTCTTTTCCACAATAGGCACATTTACGTTTGTATTTTTCTAAAAGATACTCGCGCAATTCATATCCAGCTAAACTACCTTGTTGATATTCAACTCCTTTTATTTCAGCACTTTGCATTAATTGTGTATCAAATTTTACTAGCTCTAAACTTATTCCCTTAATTGGACATAGCTTGATAAGTCTTCTTACCCAAGTTTCTACATTAGCTACTCTACTTAATATGGAAGGAGCAAGCCAACCTTTAGCCCTTGTTCTATTATTAAACTTAGGCTTGCGATAGCGTGTTTTTCTATTTCGTCTATTACTACGAACTCCACGACGACTATCTAAACTAGACTTAATAGTTTCTCCTCTATGCTCAATTTCAGCAGCAAATACTACTTCTCCTGTTTCTTGATTAACTAAAGCTAGTCCCGTTGTTTTGCTACCTGGGTCTAGCTTTAGCTGATAAGTTTGTAGTTGGGGGTCTACAACTTCTTTTTTAAGTATGATGGTGAAAGGAAAACGCTTGTATACAGCCGCCAGCCCTGCTTTCAACAACCTACGAGCTTGACCGGGATGACACATATCTAGCTGTTTTCCTGTTGTGTCTAATACAAATACTTTTTGAATAGTAAAGTTTACCTCCTATTTCTAGGGTTATTTTTGCCTCGACAATGTTAGCAATCAGCATATCTACTAAGCACTACCACTATACCCTTGCAGTTGTTTAACTTAGCAGTTACATAGCTTGCAACTGGCTCGCATTCCAAGGTGTGTTCTTTTACTCTTTTGCTAACGTAGCTCTTAAAGAACTTGGTCTGGTCACTCGGACTCGTTTGCTTCACACAAACAAGCCAACGGCTTTAGCCGTTGGTAAGTGACTGCTTTTTCTATTCTACTTCCTCAGAAATGAAACTTTTTTCTAAAAATTTTGACATCTTATTTAGAGAGTTTAATTTTCTGTTATCGCTTTAACTTAAGAACACTAGCAGATTATTCTTTATCTTAATTAAGCTATCTAAAAATACTAGTAGTAATTTTACCATTTTCATCTATTGAGCCTCGATACATTCCAGGTGTATTAAAAGGCATAGCAATATTTCCATCTTTATCAATACAAATAACTCCACCAGCACCACCAAACTTGACTAGTTTATCCATTACTACTTTATCTGACGCATCTTTTAGAGATAATTTTTGATATTGCATCAAAGCAGAAATATCATAAGCTACAACCGCACGAATAAAATATTCTCCGTGACCTGTAGCAGACACGGCGCAAGTTTGATTATTGGCATAAGTACCAGCACCAATAATTGGAGCATCTCCAACACGGCCAAATTTTTTATTAGTAGTTCCTCCTGTAGAAGTACCAGCAGCTAAATTACCTGTTTTATCTAAAGCTACCGCGCCTACAGTACCAAATTTATTTTCATCATGGAGTTGTGTTTTAAGAAAAGAAGTTTTTTTAGATTCCTTAGCTTTTTCTTTTTGAAGTTGTTCAAAACGACGTTTAGTAAAAAAGTATTTTTGGTCAACTAGCGTCATGCCTTGTTTTTGAGCAAACTTTTCTGCTCCATTTCCAACCATCATTACATGAGGAGATTTTTCCATAACCATACGAGCTAGTGAGATTGGATTTTTTATATGTTTTGTGCCTGCAACAGAACCTGCTGCTAAGCTTGCGCCATCCATAATAGCAGCATCTAGCTCTATAGTACCTTCGCTAGTAAAAACTGCACCTTTACCAGCGTTAAAAAGTGGAGAATCTTCTAAGATTTTTATTGCAGTTTCTACAGCATCCAGGCTTTTACCACCGTTTTTTAGCACTTGATGACCTGCTTGCAAAGCTTCTGATAATTTTTCATGGTAGGCTTTTTCATCTTCAGCAGAAAGATTTTCTCTTAAAATAACCCCTGCTCCGCCGTGAATTGCAAGCCTAAAAGGTTGCTCAGCATTAGAATAAGTAGGTGTTTCAGATATTAAAAAAGCTAATATTAAAGTTATTAACAAATATAGTGATATTCTTTTAAGCATTATTAAACTCCTAGTTAAAAACAGAATTTTTAGTTTATGTTTTTGATTGCCAAAGTGTTGGCGTAGTTACAGCTTTAGCCTTTTCTACTGCAATAGCAACAAAACCCATTGTATAACGAGCATTAATTTCTAACAGTGGATGAAGTCCGCCGCTATGTTCTAAAGCATCAATTCCGGCTGGGCCCGTGTAGCCTTCTTGAAACAATCGTTTTCCTACTTGTTGAGCAATATTTTTTAATTCCATAAGCCTATTAGAAGGGATTTGACGACCTAGTAAATATCCAATTCCTGTTCCAGCACCATTGGTTTGTAAATCGCTTACACCCACAAAATCAATTTCTCCATTAGGTAAAATATACATTGCTATGCCATATTCACGACTAACTTCTAGCCAGGGTTGAAAAATTAACTGCTCTTTTTGCTGAAACTTACGTTCTATCCAAACTCTAGCCCCTTGGGTTAAAATAGGGCCATTTCCCAAAACTCTTTCACGTGCTGCTACACCCATTGGGCTTTTAATTACCCACTTACCTTTAATAGTTTTTATTATCTTTTCTAACTCTTCAAAGTTACTAACAATGGCTGCTGTAGGTAGTAAAATATTCCATTCTTTTTCTAGCTGAAAGCTAAAAAGTTTAGAGTTAACTCTAGAAATTAACTCTAAGTCAACTTTATTAACAATAGCACCAAATTTTTCTCCAACAGAGATTGCGCTTGTTGTCCAACCCCAAGGAGTGAAAAATTTTTCTGGATATTTTGTTTTGCTAGTAGGAAAAACTAGTTCTACTTCTTGTTTTCTAGCAAATTCTTTAACTTCACTTGACCAAGGTTCAGCTAGTATTAGAGCATCCCCTTTTTGAGCTAACCAAAGTAGATGCGGAGCAAGTTTTTGGTTAATTTGAGCAACAATATTGCTACAAAAATATTTTTTATTAGGTGAGTTAGCTAACTCCATTTCAAAGTCAGCATTCATATACCAAAGCTTATTTACCATCTTATAAACTAACTACAATACGAAAACCTATAGTGTTGCTAGCTTTATCTGGAATGCTACATTCCCGAAAAGCAGACCGACACATTAGCCCAGAACTAATCCAGGCTCCTCCTCTTAAGACTCGTCTTAAAGGATCTCCGCCTTGTTCCCAGGCTTGCTCATTGGCGGGCGCACCTTGATAATCTCTATGATAGATATCTTGGCACCATTCCCAAAGATTTCCATGACAATCATAGAGTCCAAAAGCGTTAGCAAAAGCTAACTGGCCTACTGTACTAGTATGTTTTCGGTAAATACCCTTTGGAGCAACTCCTAGCGAAAAATTAGCATTAAAATTTACAATTTCGCTTGTAATAGTTTCGCCAAAAGCAAAAGTGGATGTTGTTCCAGCCCTTGCAGCATATTCCCATTGTGCTTCACTAGGTAAATGATAATACCTACCTGTTTTTATTGATAAGCGTTGGCAAAATTCGCCTACATCAAACCAAGATACTTGTTCTACAGGTAGATTTAAGTTTCCATCTACTTGAAAACAAGATGGATTGTCCTGCATTATTGCCACCCATTGAGCTTGAGTAATTAAGTATTTACTCATATAAAAAATAGGAATTTTAACTGCATGGCGTGGTTCTTCAGTTGCTTGACTATCTGAATCTACAAATTTATCTGACCCCATTAAAAAAGTTCCTGGTGGAATTTCTACCATTTCCAATTTTACTGTTTCAGTTAAATTTTCTTTAAAATAGCGAGTTGTCCGGCTATAACGTGCCGCAATCATACCGGTTTTATCTAAAAGCACAGTTTCAAAAGGAAAATCGCTAAAATTAGGTAAACTCTTAAACGCTCCAGAGCGAATTTCTTTCTTATTAGGTGTTGAAACCCAAATAACTGGTTTTAAGAGCGTTTTATTAGGCACAGTTGATGATGATACATTAAGTTGCAACTCAGACTTTAGCATTTCCTTTTGTGCTACTTCCAAGCTACTTTCATTTCTGCACCAGAAGTATACCGATTACCCGGATCTTTACTTAAGGCTTTAATCACAATCTGACGTAACAGGATGGGGATGGTTTTAGGCATTGGGTCAGGTTCAGTCATCGAAACAGCATAAATTAAAGCTACCCCATTTTGAGGAAAAGGTAATTTCCCACATAGCATTTTGTATAGCAGAACACCCATTGACCAAATATCAACTTGTGGACTACGTTTACCATCAAACATTTCTGGTGCCATATAAGCAGGCGTACCAGCAATGCTATGTGTATTTTCTGAAGTTAATTGGCGTGAAACTCCAAAATCTGTTAAACGTGGAATCTCACCAGCCAACATTATATTTGCAGGTTTTAAGTCTCTATGAACTATATTTTTGCTATGTAAATGAGCAAGACCTATAACAATACCTAATGCCATTGACAGAGCAGATTCTATGGTTGGGGCTAATCCTTTATGTTTTTGCAACCAATCATCTAATGAGCCATCTGGTACATACTCAGTAACTATTACAGGGACATCATTATAAATATCAGCCTCAATTATTGGTAAGATATTTGGATGAGTACCTAATTGGGCCCAGAGTTGAGATTCTCTAGCAATTTCGTTTTGGTCTTGAAATTCTTCTCGAATGATTTTTAGTGCTACTTGAGTGGTGGCAAATCTACCACGACGTTCAGCTAACCAAACATCGCTAAATTGTCCACCTCCAAGCTTTTTTACCAAAGTATAAGGGCCAATCAAGTCTCCTGGAGTTAGCTTTAGCATAACCTCTTTAGTTGATAAAATTGTTGTGATAGATTAAAACCAATAGCATAACATACACAATAAAGACAGGGTATACAACTTTTAAGTTTATATATAAAATCTATGAGTGATAATACTAAAACTCCTCCAGAAGCAGGACTGCCTGTTAGGTTAACAATTGTTGATGCAGACGATGAAGGAAACCGTTCTCGAAACATTGCAGGTAAAGTAGTAGATTTAAGCTTACAAGGGATGCACATTCAAACTACTACAATTGAAAGCGATTCATTAAATATCATTAAAGATCATACAGTTGCTTTTAAGAACCGACTAGACATAGAAATTGATCTACCTGTTGGAACAGTTCATATTGAAGGGTTTGCCGTGTGGTATCGTCCAGCAGAAGACCAAATTAACTGGAGTGTAGGAGTTTACATTAAGGAAATGTCTAGTCAAGATTTAGAATTATATGAAAGTTATTTAACTTCTATTGGTGGAATTTAAGTTTTTATAATAAGTTTCTTAGCTGCCTTGTTCTTGGGTTAACATCTCAAAAACAAGGCAACTTACTGTTAAGAAAAACATACTTTAATTCTATGTTTTCTAATTAATTTATTTATAACTAATAATGCTAGACATTGGCCCGGCCAAATCAATTACATCCTTTAATTCATTGTAAGGAATAGATATAGTTCCAACATCTCCATAAACATGAGCTATGCCAAAATGTAGGTAAATTCCTCTTTCAGTAATATTCCAACACCAAATATTTTCCCTAGGTGGAGAGGTGTCAAAGAAAAAACCTGTATCAGTATTTTTAGTTAATGAAGAACAGATTTTGTCAATTTTTTCTAAGTAATTAGAATTTTTTAAAAACAAATCTTCTAACTTTATTTCCTGACCTGTATTTAAGTTAAAGTTAAAAGCCATAACGGAAGTGTTTGGGTGTGCTGCTCCTAAATAGTAACTTCCAGAATAAAATACAACGCTAATTAAATCTTTGTTAGCAAATTCTACAATGTAATAACCATCATAATAGCTACCTGTTTCTGAATCAGCAAAAGCAGGATCAGTTTCATTTTCTGAAGTATTTTCTTTAAATTCCTGGTAAATTTTTTGGACTTTTTCTGATAATTGTTGGTTAAATTTTTCTATATTGGGCTGATTTGATCCTTGAATTTGTGGATAGCTAAAATTAAAACTATACTTTTTAGACTTATCTTCTTCTTTTATTTCTTTATCTATTATTTGTACTTTTTCACCTAGAAAAAAAGTTTTTTCATAAAGAAAAAAGTTAAAAGTCCGGCTTCCATCAGCTTTTGTCCAGTTTCCATTGAGTTTTACTGATGTGCGCCCATCTCTTTCTTCTGCTAGGAGTTTACCTGTAAATTTACCTGTTTCTTTATTTACTGGCCCACTTTCCATAGGAACAAATTCTGTTTCTGTTAAAGCAAAACTACCATCATCTTCTACATTGCCACTTAATGAAAGTATACTAGGGCTAACAGCACTAACTATTTGAGCTTTATTGCTTTCATAACGATAAGTTCCATATAGCTCTTTTTCATTTCTCTGTAACTGGGCAAATATATTATATTTATCAACTTTACCAACTAATATTTTATTAAATGTTCTTGGTGCAGTAACGCTAGCTTTGTTAGGCTTTGATAGTTCCTCGCTTGGTTGTGTTGGATTATTTGGAACATTTGAGGATGTGTTATTTTTGCTATTTTTGCAAGAAAATAGACAAAAACTAACTGTAAAGATTAATACTATAGATAATAATTTAGTTTTACTCATTAATTTTATACCTTAAAATTACTAGCCTACTACTACAATAATTTAGCAAGCTATAATTGCATTCTTAGCCAAACTAATGTATTTGTTTTTTTTAACAGAACTGTAAAATGAGTTTATTATATAAAATTTTCTTTCACGTCAAAAATCTATTTACTGAGCAAAATTGGTATAGGCTTGCAGTAGCAAGTATAGTAATTTTCTCTACTTGCCTACGTTTTTGGGGGCTAGCACGTTTTGATGTCTTAGTTTTTGATGAAGTACATTTTGCTAATTTTGCAAATAATTACTTAAATAATATACATGTTTTTGATGCACACCCTCCGTTAGGAAAATATTTTATTGCTTTTGGTATTTGGGTTTTAGGGTTTAACCCTGTTGGTTATCGTTGGGTTAACGCGCTAGTTGGTTCTTTTATTCCAGTGCTTTTAATGGCAATTGCCTATAAATTAACAGGCCGTCGACAATATTCACTTCTTGCAGGGCTGTTTGCAACTTTAGATGGGCTTTTACTTGTAGAATCACGTCATGCACTATTAAACACCTATTTATTATTTTTTGGCTTACTAGGACATTTATTTTTTTTAATCTCACTTCAAAAACAAGGCTTACGTCAATGGGTATATTTATTTTTTACAGGGGTCTTTCTAGGTGCAACAATTTCAGTTAAATGGAGTGGTTTAAGCTTTATTGCAGCACTTTATGGTTTTTGGTTAGTTGCTTACATAAATAAAAGGCTATTTTTAGAAAACTTAATTTTTACTAAAACATACTCAGACAATAATTTAGCTTTATCACCTACAGAACAAATTGAGCAAATAAAGTTTTATCAATTAGCAATCTTTTTACCTTTAATTATTTATGCTACTTACTTTTTAGCATGGCAACCTCACTTAAAACAAAATCCAGGAACAATTAAAGAGGTAGAAACTCAAATCTATAACTTTCATAAATCCTATGCTAACCGCCCACAAGAACATCCTTACACTTCTGCCTGGTATAGTTGGCCTATGATGATTAGACCTGTTTGTTATTTTTATGAAACAACTAAAAATCCTAGCGAAATTATACCAAATCGCAAAACTCCATTACCATTAAATGAAGTAAAGTTAGTCTATGATATTCACGCTATGGGAAACCCTTTACTTTATTGGTTTGCAATTATCGCGCTCTTTGCTTTGGCTTTTGTGTTATGTGAGCAATTCTGGTTTTTACTTAAAGGCTTGATAAAGCTAGCAGATAAAAAATACTTAGCAATAAACTTTTTTGTCCCACTTTATTTAATAATTAGCTACAGTGCTAATTTATTTAGTTGGGCTGGTGTTAGTCGTTTTACTTTTCTTTATCATTATATGCCTGCCTCTATTTTTAGCTTTTTAGCTCTAGCTTGGTTGACTGATTATTTGCTTGCAAGCAAACAAAAAATGGCTGTTAACTTAAGTATTTTTATTATTTTGATAATTAGCATATCTTTTCTTTTCTTTTTGCCTGTTTATTTAGGTTTACCTATATCTCCAAGAGGATTTTTTCTTAGAATGTGGCTCCCCTCTTGGATTTAAGAATCTTTAACTAGTAGAAAAACCAGTTTATTTTTAACTATTCTGTCTATAAGTTGCTGGAAAAACTAAGCAAGTATGGCTTTTAAGTTCTCTTTAACCATGCGATAAATTAAGGCTGACCTTTTTCCTTATGGAGAATAATCAAAAACATTCATGAAAACTTGTCCCGTTTGCCAACGAACTTATGAAAACATAATGTTTTTTTGTGTCTATGATGGACAACCACTCATAGATCCCCCGCTAGAGCGTGATAATTTACTAGAACAAATTATTGATAATAAATACTCTATAGACTATAAAATTGCTGAAGGTGGGACAGGTACAGTTTATCGAGCTACACATCTACAACTTCAATCACCTGTTGCAATAAAAATTATGCACCGTGCATTAACTAATGATGGTGTAGCAATAGAGAGATTTCGCCGTGAAGCTTATGCAGCAATGAAGGTTCGCCATCCAAATGCTGTTGCTGTATTAGATTTTGGTATTACTGTTGATCGTCTAGTTTATGTAGTTATGGAGTTATTAGTAGGGCAATCTTTATATGAAAGATTAAAATCCCGCCATCATTTCTCTATAGAAGAAGCTAACCATTTAATGCAACAAATCTGTCCCGCTGTAGCCATAGCACACACTAGAGGCATAATTCATCGAGACTTAAAACCAGAAAATATTTATCTTCATCAAGAAGACGGACAAGAAGCAGCTAAAGTTTTAGATTTTGGTATTGCTAAAGTTTATGACTTGAAATTTACAGATGAAGCAGCAGGAGAAATTACTGGTAGTGGTGCTGTAGTTGGAACTCCCTTTTATATCTCTCCTGAACAATGTTCTGGTCAACCTGTAGACGCTCGTGCAGATATTTATAGTCTAGGAATAATGCTTTATCAATTACTTACAGGTGAACTTCCATTTGATGGGCCGTCTCCAATTATTGTTTTACTTAAACAACTTAATGAAAAGGCGCGTCCAATTCATGAAATTCGTCCAGAAATACCAAAATTAATTAATGCCGTTGTAATGCATGCACTAGAAAAAGATCCTCGATCCCGTCCTGCTTCAGCACTAACTTTTGCTCAAGAACTAGATGCTGCAAGCAAAGCCGTTACAGAACAAGAATTTAAAGAACTATTTGTTCAAGCTACAGATAAAGAACTAGAAGCAGCTATTTTACTTACGGGTGAAAACATTGGGTCTTTTGCACGCCGAAGTGTTGCAAATGCTTCTAGTTCTAGTGAAAACATTAATGATCTTCCTATAACAGAACAACCTACAGTAGTTAGCGGTATAGAAGCACCTAAAATAATAAAAACTCCAGGCAAATCAGGCTTTTTAAGTAATAAACATGTTCAAGGACATTTAAGTTGGTTTGATTTAGCATCAACCATCCATTTATTAATTGGGCTACAAGAAACCGGTTTATTAACCCTTCATAACACAGAATTTGCACCAGAAACTGATATAGATTTATCTGATGTTAGAGCTTTTGCAAGTATATACTTTGATCAAGGTAATATTACTCATGTACGTTTAGGTGTACGTAGTGGTAGTGAAGCTTTTTACCAGCTATTTCAAATGCCATTAGAAGGTTGTTTTCTCTTTCGACAATGCTTACTTCCAAGCGAACTTGAAGAGCTAATTCCAATTAGTGAAACAGGCAAAAAATTACTTAAAGATGCTTTAGGGCTAAAAACTTTACTTAGTCGTTTTGTCTTAAAATTCCCTAGTCTTTTAACTAATTTTAAGCGTCGTGCATTGCAAATAAGCTGGCGCGATCAGGAAACGGAAGATTTGGCACAAAAAATTTGGGATATGCTGGCACAGCCCGGTATTACTATTAATGAATTACTAGCACGTTCTCCATGTTGTAATGCTAAGACTTATCAGGTACTTGCAACACTTTTAGCTACTAGACAAATTAGCGGCGGAAAGACTTCTAGTTTAAGTGAAATCCGTGTTACGGATGCTATGCCAGAGTTAAAAGAAGGTTTTTAGTCTTTATAAGTTTTATAAAATATTAAATTAGTATAAATACATAGTAACTTAAAATAGGATCTTAAATTCTAAGACCTGAAAAGGGTTAAATAATTGTGTCCTAAGTCTTTAGATTTAGGGCTTGTAGAAAGGTTAAATAATTAATGCAAAGTCGTAAATTAATCATAGTTCTAATAGTGCTGTTATTTTCTATAGCATGTGAAAATAACAACACTACTACTAATCCAAGTCCAGCTAGCCCAGCAGCTAGCCCGGCAGCTAGCCCAACAGCTTCTCCTGTTGCTTCTGCAACACCTGCGACTACAACACCTAATTGTGCAGATATCCCAGCAGAATGTCCCGGAGTAAAACCCACTGCGGAACAACAAGTTAAAACTACGGATTCTGGGTTAAAATACATTGATTTAGCAGAAGGCAAAGGGCCACAACCTAAAAAGGGTCAAACTGTCTCTGTACACTATACCGGCTGGTTAATAGATGGAAAACAATTTGATAGCTCAATTGGTAGTACTCCAATACAATTTCCTCTTGGAATGCGTAGAGTGATTGATGGCTGGGATGAAGGTTTATTAAGCATGAAAGTTGGTGGAAAACGCAAACTAATTATTCCTGCATCGCTTGGTTATGGGGCTTCAGGCTCACCCCCAGTTATTCCACCTAATGCAGTACTAGTTTTTGATGTTGAATTATTAGAAGCAAAGTAGTCTACTTAATTTGAAAGGAGTGTCTATCTAATGGGAAATGAAACTGTTACAACTCCATCTGGGTTGCAATATGTTGATTTAGTAGTAGGAAGTGGGGCCTCCCCAATTTGCTCAAACCGTTTCTGTACATTATACGGGCTGGCTAACAGATGGAAAAAATTTGATAGCTCTGTAGATCGTGGTCAACCTTTTCAATTTCAGATTGGTGTAGGAATGGTAATTAAAGGTTGGGATGAAGGCGTAATGACAATGAAGGTTGGTGGAAAACGTAAGTTAACCATTCCTCCACAAATTGGTTATGGCGCACGTGGAGCAGGTGGAATTATTCCTCCTAATGCTACATTGGTTTTTGAAGTAGAACTCCTAGGAGTCAAATAGCTAATATGCTAGCCAAGAAAATTTCTATTTTCTTTTATTTTCTTGGCTAGTAAAAAATATATCTACTTCGCGTCTATTGATTAGCAGTGTTATAATCGAAGAGTTATCAAATTTGAATATTAATATTAAAAGTTCAAGAGTAGGTAACTTTATGCACCAAACATCTACAGAAAAAAAATCTTTCTTTAGCTGGCGTTGGTGTCTTATTGCCATAATAATTTTTAATTGTTTTGCTTGTGCAAATCCTAATAATCGCAGAGAAACCGAAGTTAAACTTCCCCCTAAAGGTGTTCGTCTCAAACCTTCCTTACAAAGACCTAATCAACGTCTTAGTCTTGCCGTTGAACCCTTAGAAGCACATACGCCTAATTGGGTTAATCCTGATATGAAAAAGCAACTTTCTGAGGCTCATAAAGAGCTAGGCAAAGGTTTTGCTGTAACTGGTTTTGGGCCATTTATTATTGTTTCTAATATCAAAGCAACTCGGCTTCAAGAAGTAAAAGAAAATATCATTCGTTCTAGTTATAATTCTTTTTATAGGGATTTTGTTCCATTTCTCCTGTTTATTTAACAACTATTTATATTTTTAAGAACCAATCTGACTATAATTTTTATAGCCGTAAATTGTTTGATGAAGACCCGACAACCCCCTATGGCTATTATCGTTCAGCAGAAAGAGCAATATTAATTAACTTTTCTACTGGTAGTGGTACTTTAGTACATGAAATGGTTCATTCAATTCTTGATGCTGATTTTCCTGGTGTTTCAACTTGGTTTAATGAGGGTTTTGCTTCGCTTTATGAACAAAGTCGTATTGAGGAAGGTTCAATAGTTGGCTTAAATAACTGGCGTTATGCAATTCTAAAAAAAGCTATTGATAGCAATTCTACTGTTAGTTTAAGAACTCTTCTTAGCAAAACAGAAGCAGAGTTTTATGATGACCCTAATGGTTATAATTATGCGCAAGCCCGATATTTATGTTACTACTTGCAAAAACACGACTTACTAAAACCTTTTTATCAACGCTTTAAGCAACAGCAAACCCTAGATCCTAATGGAATTAAAACACTAGAAGAAATAGTAAAAAAAGATTTAGAATCATTTGAAAAAGAATGGCTTGAATGGGCCAAAACTATAGAATTTAATAAATAATCTTTAAAGCTTAGGTATAAACTTATAATTAACATGGATGATAATAAACCTAAATTACTAACAGAAAGCTCTGAGTTAGACAGCCAGGAACAAGCATCAAAACCTGGTTTTTTTCAACGTGCGTTTAATCGCACTAAAGAAGCTATTAAAAATGTCGATGAGGCTATAACTAATCGAGAAACTTTCCGACGTATTGAAGATCGTTTGCAAAATCATGAAGAAGTTCAAGAGCTTTTAGCTTCTGACTTTTCTGCCAAAATGGAAAAAGCAGAAAAAGAACTGTTAAATTTAGGAGATCGTTTAGATAAAGAAGTTGAAAAATTAGTAGCTACTAGCACTGAGCAAAGAATTACTTTTGAGCGTACTTTAGCCGAAGTAACTGCTACAGTAACAACAATCCATAATACTGCTACAGAACTTCGTACTACAGCTAATACAGCACAAGAAGCTTTAACAACTGCAAGCCAGCAACAACAAGAAATGCAAAAACAAGCTTCTGGTCATTTAGCACGCTGGAATAATGAATCAGAAACCTTAAAGATGGATGTTCGCAATCTACAATCACAAATGCAGCAACTACAGCAATCATTTCAGCAATTTTTTATTACTGCAATAATTGGCTTTGTTGTTTTAACGGCATTGATAGGTTACTTATTATTTAAGGATTAAAACCCTACTGTATTGCAAATATCGCAGCTATCACAGGGTTTTCCTTTTTCCATTGTACATTGTTTGGTTTGAAGAAAATCTACAAACTCGCCTAACTCATTTACAGGATTAATTCTAATTTGCGAAGGGTGTAAATGTTGTATTGGAGGCTGTGAATACACAATTACAGGTAAGGGATAAGAAGCTGCTCCTTGATTTAGTTGTGCCATTATAGGGTTTAATATTGATGGTATAGATTCTTGTTGTATTTGGGTTAGGTTTTGATTAGTTATATTTTCTTTTGGTTTAGAAGCTGTTGAATCTATTGGACTATCAAGAATTTGTGTTAGATCCGCTAAGTCCGTAAACTCTATACCCATTTCTATTAATTTACACCGCAAATCTTCTACAGCACGTCTTAAGCCTGGCCTTAAACTTTCTACTTCTGCTAATGGCCCGCTAGCTAAAATAATTACTCTCTTATTATCAAATAATGCTTTTACAACTAATGCTGAAGTAGGACAATCCGTTTGTAGTAAAGTAACTTTTGAGACTAAATCAATACTTGGCCCAATTATTATAATAGCTTTAGCACTAGACAAAGCAGCTATTTTTTCTTTAACTACATTATTTTCAATAATTTCTTCATTTGGAAGAAACTTTAATACTTTACTACGTAGTAGTTCACTAGATTCTTCACCAAAAATAATAAAAGCACGTTGAGGGTTATTATTTTTTAGTAGTTTACGTGTTAACTCGTCGGCCATTCGCCTAATTAAATCCTCGTTTGGCATTATTTAACCTCCAAATTTTGTGCTTCTACTGGCTCAATTGTATCTACAACACAAATAATAGCAGAATCAATGGCATAACCTTCCCGACCCGTTGTAGCCGTAGAAGCCGACCATCCTTCTTGTATCACTATAACTATGTCGCCTGTGCCAGAATCAACTGCATCCAAAGCCATAAAGGATTGACCCTTTAAGTTACCTTCTAAGTCCAGCGGTTGCACTAACATAATTCGTCCGCCAGTTAGCTCGCTAGCCTTTTGTGTTGCTACTACATTTCCAACAACTTTTGCTAATATCATTATGGTTTAACAACCTTTGGTTCTGGTAAATCAATATTTACTCTATCAACAATCCCTGTAATAGTGCAATCTGTAGGGATTTCATCAGGCATAAAAGGAAAAGATGACTCTTTACCTCGACACCAAAAAACTAATTCCCCTGCCCCACTTCCAACACAATCTAGCGCGATCATTGGCTTGCCAGCAGGCGTTCCATCTCCATCAAGAGGTTGAATTATTAACAATCTTTGTCCTATTAATTCTGGATTTTTTATTGTTGCTACTACATTACCAATAACTCTTGCAAGTCTCATGTCATTTAATTTATTAGCAGTTTAATCAAAATCGCTCAATTCTAATAGAAAATACATTTTTTCTACAACCTAGCATAGGCAAGAACCTGTTTTTATTCTAATTTATCTACATTATCCGACTCTTTTTCCTTTTTTTCTGGGTTAGCACAACTTTGACATTTTAATGAAGAAACATCTATATGCACATTACAAAAAGCTTTTTGGCAAACTTTACAACTTAGGGATGTTTGATTCTGGCAATTTGTACAGGGTTTAAGGATTTGTACTTCTACAGACTTATCTGCACTAGTAGATTCAAAAGAAGATTTAACAGAAAAAGAAGGTTTGTCAAATGATGGTTTTATTTCAAATGATGGCTTTATAACCATAGGTTTATAAGAACTAACTTTAACATTATCAACAATTTTAGATGTAGAAGTGCTACGAATTACTAACCGAGGTGCTTTATTTGATGATGCAGAAAGATTAGATCCGTCTCTTGGCCCAATATTTTGTGGCATCATTTGTGGCGGCATTTGCCCCATTTGATTTTGCATCATTGGCGGCGGCATTGGCGGCGGCATTTGTGGCGGCATTTGCCCCATCTGATTTTGCATCATCATTTGTGGTGGCATTTGCCCCATTTGATTTTGCATCATTTGTGGTGGCATTTGTGGCGGCATTTGTCCCATTTGATTTTGCATCATTGGCGGCACCATTTGTGGCGGTATTTGTCCCATCTGATTTTGCATCATTTGTGGTGGCATTTGTGGCGGCATTTGTCCCATTTGATTTTGCATCATTGGCGGTGGCATTTGTGGCGGCATTTGTGGTGGCATTTGCCCCATTTGATTTTGTGGCATCATTGGTGGTGCTTGATAAGACGACATTGGCGACATCTGATTTTGGTTAATGATTGCTGACAAAGGTTGTGGGCGCATTTCTATCATAGGTGGAACTTCCATTCTAGCTTCTGGCAACCGTTTATCAGTTTCTTCTAGTTGAGAAAAACTTAAAGTATCTAAACGTAATTTGATTAATGCTAAAAGATTTGTATTTCGTCGCTCAATTTCTAATAAATCATTTTGTTTTAAGATAATTAAATTTATTTTTTCTTGATGATAAAGCCTTTGTATAGTTGTTTTTAACTTAATTGAGTCAAATAAATTTGAGCTATTTTCACTATCACATATAAATAAAACTAGCGTAGTTATCCCTGTTAATTTTAACTTACCTGCTAAACCAATTAAATCCTCTACTTTTAATTCTCTGTTCCAATAACGCCATTCTACTGCTAAGTAATTTCCTAAGTTTGCAATCACTGGATCAGTAGATAGCCTACTACGAACCATTAAGCTAAAACTATTAGATGGAACGGCTTCATCACAAATAGTAAATTTATCTACTGTACTAAATAAATAAGTGGAAATGTCAGCTAAACAAGCTTCAATAGTTTCTACAGTTGAAATACGACGTAGAATATCTAGCAACATTGAAAAATAAACATAATTAAAATTACTAATATGATGTAGTTCATTAACAGAATTAATAGCTATTCCATTTTTCAATGTACGTAAATAATTAATTTGGCAATCTTCTGGATAGGCGCATCTTTCTGGATAACGACGGGCATATTCACGAGCAAAACTAACAAAATTATTTAGCTCAATAGTGCTACATTTTAGAGTTTGCCTAAGCATTAAATAGGCAGGATTAGAAGAAACTATTCTTAATTGATTAGCAACATCCATTTCTAGGGTATTAAAAACTTCTTCAATTAAAGCTAGGCGAACAACTTTACGAGCGGATGATTCATCACCTAATAAATAATTAGCCCAACCTAAATTTTGCAAACTAAAGCCCTTATAAAATCTTCGCCTCATATCTCCTTGCTGATTTAGCTGAAATTCATAGAGTGCAATCAATAAATCTCGTCCAATTTCAGGAAGTTTTCTTTCAATTAAAGTCCAGGCTAGAGCGTTCCAAATTTGAGGAATTTCTAAGCGGGATAAATAACCAGGAGGTTTGTTTTGTGCCGTAATTTGTCGGAGTTTACCAATTACATCATCTAGGCGAGTAGTAAAGTACCTTACCATTTCTGCAAAGGTTTCCCCACGTCCTAAAGGAACAAGAAATTCGTTCCAAACAGCCATTTCTTGCTCTGGATCTGTAGCTGAGAGCAGACGACGATGAGTATAATCTAACTTTTCCGCCAGAGTCATTCTATCCATAAAAACTCCAAATATTAATTTTATCCCTTAAATTTCAGGTTGTTTATTGTTTGGATAAGCCTGTTCATAGGCATTAGCAGCCTGCAACAACCTAAGTTCCTCAAAATGAGGTGCAACTAATTGACATCCTATAGGTAAACCCGTAGAAGAAAACCCACAAGGAATGCTAATTCCTGGAACACCTGCTAAGTTTAATGTTACCGTGTAAATATCAGCTAAGTACATCTCCAGTGGATCAGATGTTTTTTCTCCTAACTTAAAAGCTGGTACTGGGGCCGTAGGCATTAGCATTATATCACAGTAAGAAAAAGCATTACGAAAATCTCTTTCTATCAAATTTCTTACCTTTTGAGCTTTCAAGTAATAAGCATCATAGTATCCCGAAGATAAAACATAAGTTCCAAGCATTATTCGTCGTTTTACTTCATCACCAAATCCTAGGTCACGAGTTTGACGATACATATCAGATAAAGTTTTTGCTCCCTCAGCACGAAAGCCATAACGTACCCCATCAAAGCGAGCAAGGTTAGCACTAGCCTCAGCCGTAGCAATAATATAATAATCAGCAACAGCATATTCAGAATGTGGCAGTGTGATGTCCACAGTAGTTGCACCTAGGTCTTGAAAATTCTTAATTGCTGTTTCAACTGCTATTCTAACATCTGGATTTAAGCCTGATCCAAAAGCTTCTTTAGGGATTCCTATGCGTAAACCTTTGATATTTGTGGTAAGTGCAGACAAGTAATTTTGTGAAGGATTATTTGAAGAAGTAGCATCATGATGGTCATGTCCTGAGACTACTTGTAAAAGCCTAGCTACATCTGATGTAGTTTTACCAAACTGACCAATTTGGTCTAAAGAAGAACCAAAAGCAACAAGTCCATAACGGGAAACTCTTCCATAAGTTGGCTTTAGGCCAAAAATACCACAAAAAGAAGCTGGTTCGCGTACTGACCCACCAGTATCAGACCCTAGCGCAGCTAAACATAAATTTGCGGCTGTAGCAGCAGCAGAACCCCCGCTAGAGCCACCTGGAACACAAGACAAATCCCATGGGTTATGGACTGGGCCATAAGCAGAATTTTCATTTGATGATCCCATTGCAAATTCATCACAATTAGTTTTACCAACTATAATTGCTCCTGCATTATTTAATCTTTCAATAACAGTTGCAGAGTAAGGAGGAATAAAGTTTTCTAAAATTTTAGAACCGCAAGTAGTACGTAGTCCCTCAGTACAGATATTATCTTTTACTGCAATAGTAACCCCAAAAAGTGGTGATAATTCTTGATTCTCTGATAGTTCTTGGTCAAGGTGTTTTGCTTTTGCCAAGGCTTTTTCTTGGTTAAGGGTTAAAAAAGCATTTAATTTTGGGTTAATTTTTTCAATTCGTTCAAAGGTAGTTTGGCAAAGTTCTGTAACTGTAAATTCTTTATTTTTTAGTGCTTTATGTAGTTTCTCTATTGTTAAGCCAACAATCTCCACAACTTGCTCCTTAAATCCCAGCCCTAAAGGTCTGAGCTATTATTAATAGTCTACTTACTTCACAACACAATATAGGTTGATAAAGACTAGATCTAAGGTCTAGTATCGTACTAAACTTTGTTAACACTGTCACCTTGTGCAAGTAAACAATCATAACTATTTGACTAATTTGGTTATTATGAGGGCAAAGAATGATTAAACAAAAATTTATGCTGTCAGCTATTTTACTAACAGGATTTTCAATAGCAACATTACCAATAATGGTTACTGCTCAAGCAATTGACCAAAAAGATATAGGTAAAAGCACGAGGTTTCCAACATTACAAAGAGATCGTTCAGCACAAGTAATCTACACTAGGCTAAGACAAATGGAAGATGAGAGAGGTATTAGTAGCGACTTTCTACAATATTTAACCAATTCTCATGCAGGTGTAAGAAAACAAGCTGTTTTAACCTTAGGTAGAATTGGTGATCGAAGTACGGTTGGCCCAGTTGGTCAAGTTTTACTTGATGATGGTAATGCAAAAGTACGTGAATATGCTGCTTTTGCACTTGGAGAAATAGAAGATGTTAGAGGTGTAAGAGTATTAATTGCAACAGTTTTAAGCAAAGGTGAGCAGTTAGAAGTTAGAGCTAGAGCAGCAGAAGCACTTGGAAAAATAGCTAGTATGCCTGAAAATGTAGCTCTCTTAGGTGAAGAAACTAATGAAAGAATAGTTAATGTATTAAATAATATTTTGCCTAAACCAGCAGCAGACTTAAAAATAGGGCATGAACACCTAGTAGCACTTACTTTAACTGCACTTATGCGTATACATTCACCTAATTCTATTGAACCAATTGCAGAACAATTAGCTTCACCTAATGCAAATATTAGGTTTACAGCAGCTAATAGTTTAGCGCGAATTTTACGGGCAAACCCTGGCAAAGCAACCAAAACTGTAATAGATTTAGCTTTAACAGCACTTAAAGACCAAAATGCTTTGGTAAGAGCTACAGCAGCAAACGCCCTAGGAGCAACTAAATCAGCAGATGCAGTTGAGTCGCTAATAATTTTACTTAATGATAATGATATACAAGTGCAAGCAAGCGTCATCCGCGCTTTAGGCTCAATAAATGATAAAAAAAGTGTTAAACCATTGATTAAATTAGGTCAAGAACTTCTTAAAAATTATCGTGAAGCTAAAAATCCTCTTAACTCAGAACTTAATCAGCTTTACTTAATAGCTACAACACTTGGACAGCTAAAAGACAAGGAAGCTTTACCACTTCTTAAAGATTTACGTATTTTGCCTAGCGGTATAATTGGAGGTAATGTAGAAACTGAAACTGCTATAGCGCAATTTGGAGCAGAAGCATTTTTTGACTATGACCCAATTAATAAACTAAAAAAAGATTTTTGGCAGGAAGCAGCTAACTTTGCTACTGGACTAGGCATTATAGCTAATGAAAGAGCTATTAAAGCACTTGATGAGCTATTTGCAGAAAAAAACTTAGATGTGCGAGCAGTACCAGAAATATTACGTGCTATGCAAAAGGCTAAATTCTCCAATATAAACAACATCTTGAGAGAACAATTAAAGGCAGAAGATATAATTGTACGGGCAACAGCAGCAGAGTTACTAATGGACAGTAACTTAGAGGAAGATTTTAAGGCATTGGTTACGGCTTTTGAAAAATCTAGTAATGATAATATGAATGATGCTAAATTAGCTATTTTAATGGCTTTAGCAAAATTTAGCACAAAAGCAAATAGCATTTTACTAAGTGCATTAAAAGATCCTGATCACTTAGTGCGTCGTCAAGCTGTAGATTTACTTAAAATGATTAATGCTGGAAATTATGAAGATAAAATTGGGACTCTAAAACTGGATCGTAATCGCAGATTCTACGAAGAACTTACTAAGCAAGCTGGAATAGAGAAAGTTCCTGTTGCAGAAATAACAACTTCAAAAGGAAAAATTAGATTTGAGCTTTTTGCTGCTGACGCACCTTTAACAGTAGCAAATTTTATTGCTTTAGCCCAAAAAGGTTACTTTAACAACATTTTATTTCATAGAGTTGTGCCTAATTTTGTTGTCCAGGGCGGAGATCCTCGCGGTGATGGCAATGGCGGGCCGGGTCATCAAATCCGTTGTGAAATTAATATGCGTTCTTACCTTAGAGGAAGTGTTGGAATGGCACTTTCTGGTAAAGATACTGGTGGAAGCCAATTTTTTATCTGCCACTCGCCACAACCACATTTAGACGGAGGTTATACGGTTTTTGGTCAAGTGATTTCAGGAATGGAAGTAGTTGATAAAATTGTGAGAGGCGACTTAATTGAGAAAATTACTATAGAACTACCTCAATAAATTCAATAGTTTATCGCCAACGGCTAAAAGGATTAGCAACCAAATTAGCATTATAATATCTAATATCATCAGAAACTTCTTTACCTATCCAACTAGGTAAAATTAGTTCTTGGTTTTCATGCGTTAGTTCAACTTCTGCAACAATTAACCCATGATTTTCTCCTAGATATTCATCTACTTCCCAAATAAGATTAGAAAAACTAATTTTATACCTAAACTTTTCAATTATTGGTTTTTCACATAGAAAATCTAGCATTTGATTTGCATCTGTTAGGGGCGTTTCATATTCAAATTCCGTTCTACTTACTCCTTGAGTGATACCTTTAACAGTTAAATAAGCCAACTCTCCTACAACACGGACTCGCACAGTCCTTTCAGCGGTAGTACATAAATAACCTTGTCTATATAATGTCCCTTGAGCCAAATTACGCCAATCATGGTTTACTACTAAAAATTTTCTTTCTATTTCTTGTGCCATTTTATTTACTCCTAAGTAATAAAAACTAGAAATTAAGAGCAATTAAGAAGGCTCATAATAGCAAAAAGACAGCAAAAGGTTAATCTATTTGCTATCTTTCGTTTGATAATAAAATTTACTAGATTTTATTTGCTTAGAACTTCAATTGCTTTTTCTAGGACTTCATCTTTTTTCTGGGCAACACCTTCAATAGTGCGTGAAACAGCAATAGTGGGCTGAATACCTACGCCATGATGTTGAGAACCATCATGTTTAAGGACTTTCATACCAGTCCAAATTACTTGGTAATCACCTAAAAGCTTAATAATATTAATATTTCCATTTGTTCCAGCAGTTGGTGCGCCAACAATTTCTGCTAATTTATAAGCTTCTACAATGCCTAAGTAACTCTCAGCATAACTAATTGCTCGTCCATCAGTAAGAAAAGCTATTTTAGCAGCAAGTTTTGGCTTTTTAGGCTCTAACATCCAACGTCCATCAGTGTTGAAATTTAACATGTCTTTATGATCAGGTGTTGAAACCATAGGAATATTCCAACGTGCTGATTGAATAGGCTTATCTGTTAAATAACTTAGAACTATTGGAGAAATTTGTCTAGGATAACCACGTAGGTCAAAAACAATTCCTTTAGCCTTTTCTAACTTAGGTAATGTTGCCATAAAATCACCATCTGAAATACGGTCTAAATCAAGATAAAAAATACCTGGCTTTATTTCAGCAACTTTTTCTGGTTTTTGTTCCTGTAACTCATAAAAAAACATTGTTCTTTTTAGTGTAACTGCTTTTTTCTCACCGCTACGAGTTTCTATTTCTAATGTGCTTTCAGTGTCTTTTAAGCCTGTTAACAAACTACTTACGGCTCTAAAACGTTTCCATTGAGGTGTAGCACTTGATATTAAAGCCTCTTTTTCTGCTAAAACTTCAGCACTTGATCTACCATCTATTTTTACTATGACATCACTAGGAGCTAAATTTTTATCAGCTAAGCTTGGTTCCACTTTGGTTATTACTAATTTTCCATCTATCCAATCTAAAACAATAGGTACACTATAGTAAGCTTGTTCTTCTGGATGTGTAACATTTCCATGTCCATCTTGAAGATCTGCAATCATTAGTTTTAGGGTTTTGGTAAATTCTTTAGCGGTTTTATCTTCAGCAGCAGATTTTAGAGCTTTCTTTAAGCTTTCTTCCCAGTTTACTTTTACTACATCAAAGTAAGGATAAAAATGTTGTGCTATATTCCAAATAAGTATTACATTGGCTAAACGTGTTGAGCGATCATTACCAGAATATTTTATTAGCTCTTCTTTTATAGTTTGTTTATTTTCTGTATGAGGAATAGTCTTTTCCCCATCAAGATAAAGAGCAACAGGTATAAGACAAGATATTCCTTGGCCTAAATCGCCAATAAAAGGTTTGTTTGGATTAGGTGTTTTGTCGGATAAGGCTTGTTGGACTCTTTCACTTTTATAAGCAGAATTACTTGATTTTGTTTCAGCACCAAAACCTTGGTGTTTCCAATAAGTAATTTTGCTAGTATTTGTTTTAGTTAGTTCTATTGGTAAAGATGGTTGTTGTCCGCTAGGAAAAATTCTTATAGTTGGGGCTATAGGTTGAAAAAGAGTTGTTAACTTTTCCATTAATTCAGCATTGTTTTTAGCATCTTCTATTATTTTTATCCCTTTAACAGCTAAAGCCTCCCAATTTGTGTTGGCGGCTTCATCGCTAGGATGAAAATGTCGGACATAACCAAAAAGTTTAGTAAAACTAGAAACATTAGCTAAGGCTTGTTCGGTTAATGGTTTAGCAGGTTCTTTTAAGTAAGTTAGAGTGCCAATTTCCTCAATAGAAGCATTATCAAGCCAGGCTTTTCCCTTACTAGTTAATATCATGCCAAAATTAATTGTTTCAGCATCTTCATCAATATCCGCAATAATGTCGTAGTAGCCCCAAATGGATGAAATTATTGGGCGATCTTGCATATTATCAAAAAAACCCGCTTGTTGATTAACTCGATCTACTCTTAGCCATAATTGAGCTTTTGAACCAATATCAGATTTAACAGCAGCACGAAATTTTATTCTTTTACCACGAAATGCTGTTGCATCTACAGCCTGCATTACATTACCAAACCCATTTGGATTAGTAGTTTGGTCAGTAAATAAGACTACAGATTGTTTCCCATGTTTAACTGTATCTACAACTAATTTGGCATCATAGCCAAACGCTTTTGTAGGAGAAACCCAGCCTGTGGGAAGTTGGCCGATTTCACCTTCTTCAAAATCTAAATTTATGGCTTTTTCAGCTTTTTTATCTAATTTCACAGGACTATTTTGAGCTAGTAGATTTACTCTATTACTAGAATTACTAAAAACAACTAGTAATACTATAAGAAGTATTATTACCTTGTAATAAGGCTTTTGCATAGTGCCTCCAAAATAATGTTTTTTATTAAGTGTATTATATGATATAGCGATAAAGATTAAAATTTTAGCTCAAAGTTTTCCAGAACTAAGATTTTATTACTACCAAATAAACGTTAGTGTGATTAATTTTATTAACTCTCTAAACAATTTAGTTAACTATCAGGTAGCATTAATTTTTGCTCTGTAGTAAATTTTTGTTGATTAAAAATATAGATAGATTTTTGGTTATGGAAAAAAAGCAGACAAAAAATTTTTTATCAATAATAATTATTTATTGGAAGTCTTCTTTGGCAATGCCTGCTAATCATATTTTTTATAACCAGCTAATTGAATATTTTTGGCATCTGAGTAAAGAAATTATTTTCACTTTTTTAGAACTAATAATTTTTTTAATTGTATTAGTAGACATTCTCTTGGGACTAGCAACAATTATTTATACAGCAAATTCTCAAGCCCCACTTTCTGCGCTATGTTGGATAGCAATTAGTTTTTTTAACTGGCAACTTTTACAGGTGCTAAAAAGCCACAGGTTGCAGGCTAAATTTAGTAAATGGTTAAAAGCTAAGTTAATAATAGCTAGTATTTTAGGAATTTTTGTTGGCATAACAATCTGGCCGGTTTTTGATTTGGAATTTGGAAAGTTTGTTGGAGCAGTATTTGGTTGTTTACTTGCTATTACTACAATAGTTGTAACTAGCATAATTTCTTTAGAATTAAGGCAAAAAAAATGATAAAAAGAATAATTATTACAACATTATTATTAGGTTCTGTTTGCTTATTTGAACCTACCACACATTCTAGAAACTCAAATCCTACTAAAAAACCTAACTCTATTAATACAGTAGCTTTGCCTATAAGTGGAAACCGTTGGCATTATGAAGTAACAGCCATTGCAGAAGGAAAAGAATTATTAGTTGAAGCTATGTTACCTCCTGGAATTTCAGAAAAACTACGTGTTTTTCCAAACGCAGAAGATTACTTAAAAAACCTTGAAATTGCCTTAAATAATGATACTTGGCAGTCAATAGTACAAAAAGGAGGCTTTTGGTTTTTGCCTAAATCAGCTACAAATCGTGGGTGTCGTATTCGTTATCGATATTTATTAGCCGAATCAGCTAAAGCCAACAATGATTTAGAAATTGCCAAATTGGGTAATGAAATAATTTATGCTCCTCCATCAACTTGGTTAATACATCCAGCTTATAAAAATTTTAATTATCAAGCCACTTTTCATGTAAAAAACTCCTGCGGGTATAAGTTTTGTGTCTGGAGCCTTCCCTACTGAAAACAAAGATACTTATCAAGTCCCTTCATCAGAAATTCATCAACTTACTTATTCTGCATTTGGAAAAATGCGCCTTCATACAATTAAGCTAGCTGGTGGAAAAATTGATCTAGCAATTGCACCTGGTAGTAATTCTATTGATGATGAGCAGGTCATTAGTTGGGTAAAAAAAGCAGGTCAATCAATAGCAACTTACTATGATGGATTTCCTGTAAATCGTGCATTAGTAATAGCTAGAGTTCATAGAGGAAGAGGTATTGGAGGAGGCTCAGCTATAGGTAATGCTGGAGCATCAGTAAATATTGCTGTTGGGACAAATACTAGACAATCAGATTTTGATACAGATTGGATAATCACTCATGAGCTAGCACATATAGGTTTCCCTTCTGTTCCTCGAACTAAACATGCTTGGTTAGAAGAAGGAACGGCAACCTATATTGAACCTGTTGCAAGAGTTAGAACAGGGGAACATAGTAGAGAAGAGTTTTGGAAAGAAATGGTAGAAAATATGTATCAAGGATTGCCTGAATATGGTGATAAAGGTCTTGATAATACTCCAACTTGGGGACGCACTTATTGGGGTGGCGCACTTTTTTGTTTATTGGCTGATGTAGAAATTCGTCAAAAAACTAAAAACCGTTATGGCCTAGAACATGCGTTTCGTGGAATTGTTTCATCTGGTGGAACAATAAATAATGATTGGGATGTAATTACTACTTTAACCGAAGGTGATAAAGCTATTGGGGTATCTGTTTTAGTGCCTTTATACAATAAAATGAAAGCTACTCCAGTAAAAGTTGATTTACAAGATTTATGGAAACGACTTGGAGTAGAAAATTATAATGGAGAGATAACCTTTAATGATGATGCACCTTTAGCACATATTAGAGATGCAATAACTTCAAGTAAATGATATGCAAAAAATAACATTATGTTAGGGGTAAGAAAGCGCATTTGTGAGGTAAATGCGCATCCTTAAAAAGCGAGCCTCGCTTGTCTTCCCTCAAAATAGGTGCGAGACGCGCGGGGGGCATACCATTATTGAGCAGCAGGAGTAGCTAAAGCAGCGTTTGCTTCATTGCGAGCAGTTTCTATTGATTGGGCTAAATAGCTCTTTAGGTTTGGAAAAGCCTGGCTCAACATTTCAATATCATAATCTATTGCTTTACGTAGAGCTTGATGTTGTTCGCCTTCTGTCATAAGGGAAACACGAGCATAAGTATCAACTATTTGTTCATTAAGAGAGGTAAATTTGGTAGTAGAAAGAAAACTGTTGACCGGAGTTTTTATACCACTTCGATAAACTTGTACTTGAGATTTAGCTAGTAAAAAGTAGGTATAAGGTTGATTTGGACTAAGTTCTATAGATGTGGTTAAAGCTCTAGCAGCATCTAATGAACAACCATTCATTAAAGAAAAAACACCTAGTGATTGATAAATATCTGCTAATAAGTTCTTTTTGTAAGGATTCCAATCATTATCTAAATAGCCAGAAGGCATTTTATTTGCTTCAAGTAGAGCAAGTGCTTGATAAGCATAACATTGACCTTCACCAAAATACTTACTGTTACCTATTAGCATTTGATTACTAGCAATTGTTCCTAATTGTGTTAGCACAAGCATATGTTCAGGATAATCGACTAAAGCTTTTCTTCCAATCAAAAAAGCTTGATCAGGGTTATTTAAGCGAATAGCAGCAGTAACTAAATTTTGGTAAAGAGGAAAACAAAGTTGGCTTTTAGAATTTTTTTCGATGAAGGCTAAACCTTGTTCAATCATTGTTTGAGAACAAGTTTGTGAGGTAATTTCTTGATATTCTTTATATTCATCCCCTGTTACAGCAACAGGTAAATTTGGATCAATGGCTGTAGTTATTTGATTTTTACAATCTTTATTATTTGTATTATTTTGGGCTAAAGTATTAGAAATACAGAAAAAAGATATGATTAAAAATAAACTAATAAAATGGAATGTTAAATTTCTTTTTTGCATAAGACCTCCCCAAATCAAACCAACTAGAATAAAACTAAGTAAATTGGTTGATAACAAAAATTATTTATCGGTGGATTGGCCTCTAGTAAGAGAAGGTGCAGGAGGTAGAGAGCTAGTTGCTGTTTGGGCTTCCACTTCGGCATTTCTCCAACCATATTTAAAACAATTCCAAACTTAGGTTGAGAACTTTGCGCCCCGTGCTTTCACTACGGGTAGCTATTATCGGTGGACTACCTTTTATGTAGTCAAATAAAATTTATAATGTTTCAATTAATTTGTGCTTGAACTATTGGCATTGTAAAGAGCTAACTAATAAAAAGCAAGTTTTTTTTTGCTAATTTTAAATATTTTTCCTGTGATAATAAGTAATTAGCTTTTCTAATATGTTTAACACTTAAAAATAACTATCATTAGTCGCTAATTAATTAAAACTGGTAAATTTATGACATCAAAAAACATCATTGACCCAATAAAATTAGAGATTTTTAAGGCTCTTTATCGATCAGTAGCTGAAGAAATGGGATTAGTTCTAAGACGTACAGCATTTTCCTCAAATATTAAAGAACGTCGAGACTATTCTTGTGCTGTTTTTGACTCTAATGGGGAGTTGATCGCACAAGGTGAACATATGCCTGTGCATTTAGGCTCAATGCCTATGTCCGTTAAAGCAGCTATTTCAGCACAAAAAATGTTAGAGGGTGATATTGTAATCTTAAATGACCCCTTTGCTGGTGGGACTCATTTGCCAGATCTAACTATGGTTGCTCCTGTTTATATTGAGAGTAAAAAAGCTATCTTTTATCTAGCTAATCGCGCTCATCATGCTGATATTGGCGGAGCAACACCTTGGTCAATGGGAACAGCTACAGAAATCTATCAAGAAGGCTTACGAATTCCACCAATAAAGCTAGTTAACCAAGGGCAAATAGTATCAGACATAAAACAATTATTTTTAAGCAATGTACGGCTAGCAGAAGAAAGAGAAGGAGATCTAACAGCACAAATAGCAGCAATTCGTACAGGGCAACGCCGACTTTTGGAAATAGTTATGCGTTATGGAAAAGAAATTTCTCAAAAGTATGCTCAATATTTGGTTATGTATACGGCTCAAATGATGAAAAACCGATTAAAAGAAATACCTGAGGGTGAATATTATGCTGAGGATTATTTAGACGACGATGGCAGCAGTGATCAACCAATAAAAATAGTTGTAAAAATAACTATTAAAGACTCTCAAGCTATAGTTGATTTTACAGGCACAGACAATCAATGTAATGGCCCTGTAAACGCTGTTTTAGCCATCACGGTTTCAGCAGTATTTTATGTTTTTCGTTGCTTACTGTCAGAAAATGTTCCTGCTAATGCTGGTATTTTAGAGCCAATCAAGGTTATAGCTGCTCAAGCAACTATTGTTAATGCCTTATCTCCAGCAGCAGTTGCTGCTGGCAATGTAGAAACATCTCAAAGGATTGTTGATGTTTTGCCAAAAGCCTTATCTCAAGCATTACCTAATGAAATTCCAGCAGCTAGCCAAGGGACAATGAATAATTTAACTATTGGAGGAATAAATGCTTTTACCAAACAAGAATTTGCTTATTATGAAACAATAGCTGGAGGGATGGGAGCGCGTCCAAACAGTGATGGTTTAAGCGGGGTTCATACTCATATGACTAACTCGCTTAATACTCCTGTAGAAGCTTTAGAATATGTTTATCCGCTACAAGTAAATAGTTATAAATTACGCCCAATGTCAGGTGGACAAGGAAAATTTACTGGCGGCAATGGAATTGTTAGGGAAATAGAACTGCTTAATCCTGCCCAAGTAACGTTGCTTTCTGATCGCCGGCGTTTTCCTCCTTATGGTTTGGCTGACGGCCAAGCAGCAAAACCAGGCTCTGCTTATGTTATTAGTCATCAAAGAAAAGTAATCTTAAAAAGTAAACAATCTTTATCACTCAAAGCAGGAGATAAAATAGTTATAGAAACTCCTGGTGGTGGTGGTTATGGTAAAAAATAAAATAATTTATGAAGCGTTGGTTTGAAAATACTTATATACAAGCTATCTTGCTAGCACTAGGGTTTTTACTAGTATTTTTGGCTCTTTATTCTCGTGATTATATGGCTGTTGATGGGACAACTCGTTGTCTAGCGGTTAGCCATCGTAACGAAATTTTCTTTCATGGCAATAATCATTTGCTTTTTCCTGTTAATGTATTTTTATGGCATAAATTTTTAGCCTTTTTTGGTATTAAAGCTATTAATAAATTAGATTATATCCATTTAACTACATGGATGAATGCTTTAGCTGCTGTTGGTATTTTAGCTATATTTTATTTATTAACAAAGTTTGTAACTCAGTCTACAAAATATAGCTTAGCTATAACAATTTGTTATGGTTTTTCTCGTGCTTTTTTAATGCACGCTACTAACGCATCTGAACCAATGGTAGGCTTGTTTTGGAGTGTTTTAGCAATAAAAATTCTAGTAATTGCACTAAAAAAAGACTATACAAAATTAATTTTTTTAGTAGGCTTTTTATTTGCATTAACAATGGCAACTTATCAATCAATGGTGCTTCTTTCACCAATGACAGTTCTTCTTTGTTTGCAATGGCCTAGAGAAAATTTTAAGAAATTAATTTATCGGTTAGGCTATTTATTTTCTGGTAGCATTTTTGGTGTAGCAACAATCTATGGTTATGCCTATTACACAACAGGCACAAAAGATATTAGCTCAATGATTGCAAGGTTTTTTGCTGTTACAGGTGATAATGTTTATGGAAGTTGGGCTTTAAGTAAAGTAGCCTCCTTACCTGTTCAGTTTGTTCGCAGTATATTACCTATTTGGCCCGGTGATTTTGCTGGTATTATTGGTTGGTTTATAGAAACATTTGCAGATAATTGGGTATATTGGGCTTATTTAGTTTATAGCTTACTTTTTATCTTAGGTATTTTACTAGCATTTTTTATTTGGCAAATTCGCAAACAAATCCCTAAAACAGAAAAAATAGCTATCCAAGCTGCTTTAGCTGGAATAATACTTCCTCTTGTAGCGGCTGCTTATTGGTTTCCTGGTTATGATAAATTATGGCTGCAACCTAATTTTTGCTTAGTATTGTTACTTGGAGTATTGGTTAAACAAGCTAGCACTTTGACACGCTTTAATTTATTTTTACCTGCTGTTTTACTTTTTATAGCTCTAGAAATTTCTTCTAATTTATTCTGGCTTATCCCAAGTCATTATCAAAAAAATATAGCTCTAAGCGGTGCTGAAGAAGTATCAAAAATTGTTAAATCCCCTCCTGATTTAGTAATTGCTGATTGGGATCATGTTTCTTTACTTTATGGAGCTTTATGGAGTTATCACATTTATAGTTTTCCTAGTGCAGCAGAACAAAGAGGAGTAGCAGTTTTGGCAGAAGTGGAAAAATTAATTGAAGAAACAAAACAGCGAGGTGGAAAGGTTTACTTTTTAGGGTTACTAGATGAAACCGAATACACTTGGAGCGTATTTATAGGGGCGCGAGGAGTGCCTTATGAATCTTTTGATAAATATCGTCGTCAATCTAGAAAAATAAAACATTTTAAGTTTAGTGCATTTGAAAGTTCATTAAGAGTTTTGGAATTTAATGATGAAATGACTTTGGAAAATACCAATAAAAATAATAGCCAATAGAATTGACTATTATTTTGGTAATTTACTTTAAGATAGTTTTTATTCTATTAACTACTTCCCTAGGAGCAAAAGGTTTGCCAATATAATCTGTAGCTCCTTCTCTTAAACCACGCATTCTATCATCATCTCCAATTTTGGCTGTCACCATTACTACAGGAAGATGTGAAGTTTCTTTAGTAGTTTTAATATTTTTTAATGTTTGCCATCCGTCCATAATTGGCATCATTACATCTAATAAAACTAAATCTGGTATGGTTTCTTTTAATTTATTAATAGCTTCTTGACCATTGCTAGCAGTAATAATATCAAAGCCTTCCCCACCAAGAATAATTTCCATTAGATCTAGTAGATCTTGTTCATCGTCTACGACCAAGATCGTTTTGCTCATAAAATTATTCACCCGTTAATCTTAAATTTATATATTTACTTGCTGACCAATAATACTTTTTACTTCTGTTAATAAATCTTTCATCTCAAATGGTTTAACAATATAGTCATGCGCACCAAGTTCATAACCTCGGCGAATGTCTTCTTCTTCACCTTTAGCAGAAACTAAAATAATAGGAATAGGTGCTGTTAAAGGATCTGATTTAAGAGTTGCCATTATATCCCATCCTGATTGGTCTGGCATCATTATATCTAGCAAAATTAAATTTGGCCTAATTGGTTCACGTTTTAACATAGCAAAAGCTGTAGTTCCATCAGATGCTGCCCAGGTATTAAAACCTTCTACTGTTAAACGATCACATATCATCTTTCTCATATCTGGCTCATCATCAACTATCATTACAGTAGGACGAATATTAGCTGCTGGATTTTTCATTAGTAAACTACGATTAATCTTAGTTTTTAAGTAATTTAAGTCTACAGGTTTGATAATGTGATCAACTGCTCCCATTTGAATGCTTTCCTTAGCATCTGTAAGCACTGACATTATTATCACAGGAATTTTTTTTGTGTGTTCATCTTGTTTAAGACAAGCTAGTACTTCAAACCCGTTAATGTCTGGTAACTTAACATCTAAGATTATTAAATCTGGCAAATGTTCTCGTGCTATACGAAGTCCTTCTTCACCATTATTAGCATCAATCACATTATAACCTTCTTTAATTAAAGAAATTTTTAAAAGGTCATTAATATCAGGCTCATCATCAATAATTTGAATAAGGTAAGATTTCCTATTATCTATTAATGGAAGTCCACTATCTTCTATAACTTCAACATTTTCCGCAACATTTAATGTAAAAGTAAATTTTGAACCAACATTTTCTTTACTTTCTACTCTAATAGTAGTTTTATGAGCATCAATAATATTTTTTACTAAAGCAAGACCTAAGCCTATACCACCGTATTTTCTAGTAGTAGAACTATCACCTTGATAGAACCGGTCAAAGATCTTATCAATCTTGGCTGGACTAATTCCAACTCCATTATCGGACACAGAAATAAAAACTTTCTTTTCTAACAAGTGTCCTTCAATTTTTATTAGCCCTGTTTCAGGAGTAAATTTAACGGCATTAGCAATTAAGTTATCTAAAACCTGAGCAATACGATCTCTATCACCAGCAACTAAAGGTAAAGAGTCAATACCTGTTACAGTTAACTCAATTTCTTTTTTCTCCATTTGTGTTTTATAAGACAAAAGGGTTTGCTCTAAAACTGTAGCCAGCTTAAAGGGCTGAATACTAACAGGGATTGTCCCTGATTCTATACGAGAAAAATCAAGTAAAGCATTTATATAAGTAGTCAATCGGTCTATATTTCGTTGGATGGTACGCAGAGCTTTTTCCTGGCCTTTATTTATTGGGCCTACCATTTGTTCTAATAAATATTCATTATAGCCTTTTATAGCTGAAAGTGGAGTGCGAAGTTCATGTGAGAGAGTTTGTAAAAACTCAGATTTCATTCTATCTAACTGTTTTAACTCTTCGTTAGCTGTCTCAAGTTGTTGGTTAGCAACAGCTAATTTATTATTAGCCGTTTCTAGCTTGTCATTTATTATTGCTAGTTTTGTATTTGTATTTGCTAATTCTTTATTAGAACTTTCTAATTGTTCATTAGAATATTGAAGTTGCTTTTGTGAGTCTTGGAGTTGTTTATTGGTGCTTCCTAAACGAGCATTAGATTGTTCTAGCCGTATGTTGGTTTCCTGCAACTTAGCTTTAGAATCTTGAAGTTTTGTAATATTAATTTTTAACTGCTCCGCCATATAATCAAAGTTACGTGCTAGATCCTCTAGTTCATCTCTAGTACGAATACTTAATTTATCGTCATAGTCACCCTGAGCAATTGCTGATGTACCTAAAATTAGCTGATCTACTGGCTGAGTAATTCGACGAGCAATAAAAACTGCTACCCCAATAGAAACCAAAATACCAATTATAGTAATAATGGTCATTTGCAAAACAGAGTTAAATATCTCTTTGCGAAGTGACTTATAAGAAACAACATAGCGAATGAAAAAAGGGATTCTTCCTCCACTATCAATATAAGGATCTATAAGAGTTAAAATTTTTTGCCCTTTTTCGTCTTTATCTTCTTTTTTAAGAAATTGCCCTTTGTTAATTAGCTCTAGCACTTCTTTTGTGGTAGTTGTACTGCTACCTTGAGGGGACTTAAAAGAACCATCCACTTGTTGATTTTTAGAGTCAAACAAAACAATTCCTTGAGGGTTAATCAATGAAATATCTTCAACATCAATTGTTTTTTTTATTTGACTAGAAATCAAATCTCTAAACTTAAAAGCTTCATTAGAAGAATAATTTTGATAAGCATCCCCTATGGTCTTAGTGCTAAGTTGAGCAAAGCTTGTTGCATGACCATCAATATCATTCTCAAGTGTAATAACTCTAGTATAAGTGACTACAACAGCATAGCTAATCAATAATGTTGCAACTAGTGCAGTAAGTGTAACAGCAAACTTAAAAGACAAACTATAATGGACAGGTAATTTTTGTATCTTGTCCGTTTTTGCTAAAGATGACATTGAGAAATCCCCGCGTGGATTAATGATTTTTGAGGATTGAGCTTTAAATTTTTGGACTTAAATGCTGATATATTAGCATTATTAAATATTTGGTCAAACAAAGATTAGTTGATATATAGTAACCAAAAATAGTAACAATTAGAACTAGATACAAGTAAAGAAATTTAGATGTCTAAAGGAGTTTTATTTGCCAAACTTAAAGTTAAACTCAAAAGAAGTTTTTAATTGTAGGATTTTTGCTATTAAATGTGAAAACCACTTTTTAGAAAAAACCAACTCTCATCATGATTTTTTTATCATTGAACCAACTAATTGGGTCAATATTATTGCACTTACAGAAAATGAAGAAGTAATCTTAGTTAAGCAATATCGTTATGGAATACAAAATATAACGTTAGAAATTCCTGGCGGTATGATTGATGAAGGCGAAAGCCCAGAACAAGCAGCCAAACGAGAACTTTTAGAAGAAACTGGTTATGAATCTAGTCATTGGCAATTAATAGGAATTACTGACCCAAACCCAGCAATTCAAAATAACAAGTGTCATACTTTTCTAGCTAAAAATTCAAAGTTTACTAAGTCTCCTAATTTAGATAATACTGAGGAAATAGAAATACTAAACACTCCTCTAAAAGAAATTCCTAAGTTAATACAAGGCAGCTATATAACTCATTCTTTAGTAATTACAGCATTTTACTATTATAGTTTATTGAACTTAAAATAATAAAATTAGCAAAATCTGTTAATCAGGCTTGAAAAAATGCTTCTATAAAAGATAATTCTTGTTTATGTCAAATTTAGTATTTTAACAGCTTTCTTCTTAGCAATTTATGCCGACTTAGCTCAGTTGGTAGAGCAGCTGATTCGTAATCAGCAGGTCGCGGGTTCAAGTCCCGCAGTCGGCTTCTTTCTTTTCAACAACTTATAATAAATTAAATAGTAACTATCCTAAGTATTATTTTAGTTTGACAGCAACCTTGACAGCAACCCGCAAAAAATAATCTATTTTTAACATTTAACCTGTCGCGCTATTTCCTAAATTACCGCTTTACATATTGAGTAACAAAATAAAACTATATCTCAACCCAATTTGCTTTAATAATTAAGGAGAAAGAAAATGGGATGGAATGACAAATGTCTTCAAGGCGGCCCAGCCGGTTTTACAGATGAGAAAGCACAACAGTTAGTAGCAGCAGCAGATTTTTCTCAATCTGTTTTTGTTAATGTTTCAGCGCAAGAAGGCCAAACCAAACAAGCTTATACTTACGTACAGCACACAGATACAGCAAATGTGAATTGGCGGTTATGTGTTGTAGGCCATACTCATCTAAATCAAGAAACTGGCTTGTACTCAAATCAAGGCAACACATTTATTCCAGGTTGGTCAGGAGATGCAAACGCTGGTTGGGCTATGCCTACCCCACAAGATAAGATGATACAAATAAGTATGTTGCCTAATTCTCAAGGAGCGTTTCCTGGCAATGATAGATACCCTCAAAATTTAGGTTAAAAAAGAGTGCATCTGCAAAATATGTTAGAGAGCTTATTTGCTTTTTTGAAAAGTTTTCCAAAAAAACACAGCAGATTGAACAGCAGTTAATAGAGTAGTTTTATCAAGGTTAAGAACATCAGCAGTGGTTTTAATAGTAAAATCGTCTAACTTGACTTGTTTGCCATTTTGTACTAGCTCCAAAAGTTTTAGTTTAAGAGCTTCAGCAGCTAAACGTTGTCGGCCTCCATCACGAACTAAATCATTAGTGCTGGAAACAATTTCGTTAATGCTGATGCCAATGTTTTTAGCAGCTTCAACTAGTAAATCGTCAGCCTTGGTTGGAGTGATTTGTGCAACTAGCTCAACAACAGGAAAGGCGATTTTAACTAATCCTGCTAGCTTTCCCGCTGCTTCTTGCACTTTTTTATTACCAAATAAATTAGCAAAAAAAGAGCCTATTCTCTTAAAGAAATTTAAGAAAGACATAATATTATCTCCTGTATTTAGTATGAATTATTGGTTTATTGGTTTATCGATTTATCGATTTATAAAGGTGAATTAAGAACTAAGGAATAACTCGGTCTAGGAAAAACAAGACATTGCCATAGCCATTTAATACCCTAAGAACTTTAATGGTTGGGCGAACAAGAAATTTATCGAACTTGTTTTTAGGTGGTTTTGGGTTAACAATTGGGTCAATAAAATGGTGTGATAAATTTGATAAATCTTTACTGATAAGCGAAACACTATAACTTGTACTATCAATATTACGCAAGGTTTGAGCTAAAGCAGGGTCATTGGTTAATATCTCTAAACGTTCGCTTGTTTCTTTAATCTTAGCCAGTGTAGCTAATAATTCAGGCTCAGATTTGACAACGATGCTCTTACCTTGTTCAAGTAAGGCTTTAACTTCATCGCCATTTTGGTTGACTTGATGAGTTAGCTCACGAGTTAAGTTTTGTAGTTCCTTGACCTCTGTTTTTATTTCAGCAAAGGTTTCCTTCCCTTCTTTTCTAAAGTCGGCTATGGCTGGTTGAACAAACTCCTCTAAGGTTGTGATAGTGGCAAGAGTTACACCAGCAGCCCCTTGAGTAGCTTGGTTTGTTCCGTCTATTTGCGCTCTTGCAGCTTCATCCAGATACTTGAGCCTTTCTGGAGTAATAAAATTATCTATTTTAGTGGCAGTTGATTTACTACTATTAATAGTTGAAATAAGACTTGGTGAACTTTCATCTATGGTCTTATTAACTTTATCCACTGTTAAATTTAACTTATCAAGTAGAAAATAAGCTTTAATACTTAGTGAGCCAACTGCTATTAAAAAGAAGCTTAATGTTAGAGCTAAAAAAGTTTTTACTTTTGGGTTCATTTTATTAGTCTTGGATTTTCTTTGCAGCGTCTAGGAGAAATGCTCCTGTTGTAGTACCAAATACAATACCAGCATGAATGATTAAAACTTTTAGACTAGCTTCAGCAGCTAAACTAGCAGCTAGATCTAGCAGTAAAGAGCCTCCTACAACCAAGATCATTTTTTTCCAGTTAAGTATTTGTAGATTCTTTTTTATGTCATCCATCTTGACCTCCTAAAACCTTTAGGGCTGTTTGGTAGTATTTATCTCTATCTGCCTTCCCATTATAGCCGCCATTAATTCTATAGGTTATGGCATCAAAATTACCTTTATCAGCAAAGGCATTTAACTTTCTTTTAGTCCAAAACCATCCAGCTATTCTAAATGCTACGTCTGGAGCTTCTGCACGTGCAGGAGTATTTTCCAAATCCAATCCAAGATCCTTGCCTGCTTGTCTGTAATTAGCTCGTCCTGTTAATTGAATTGGCCCACGACCCTTAAAACGTACTCCATCACCAGGTTGAGTATTACCTAAATCACGACGACCTTCATAAGCAGCACCGCTAGCTAGTTCTTTGAAGTATTTTAACTCTCCGCTCTCATGGGCAATTTGAGCTAGAAAAGCAGCTTGGCTTAAAGGTGTATTTATCTGAGCCTCTTTCATAGCTTCATTTATATAAGGTAAATATTCTGTTGCTTTATCAACTGATAATCTAGGCATAATTTGACGTAACTGTTCAGTAGTAATCATAATTATTTATTCATCCCTTCTTCGCCTTGGAGCAAATAAAATGTCTTTAGCACGTTCCAACAGGAGCATACCCAAGCCACCTATCACACCCCAGCCGACATATAAAATTGAGTCTTGTTTTGTTTCTATTACTGTTAAGCGTTTATCAATAGATATAATTTTGTCTTGATCAGATTTTTGTTGTTGGATAACCTCTTTAACTTGTTGATCTAACAAGTTTTGTGATTGAGCATGAAGAGTCACAACAAAAGATAGAAAAATCACAGATAAGCCAATTACAATAAAACTTAATCTTAAATAATCAGTCAAACGCCTATTGGTATGCTGCATATATGTCCTCCTTGAGAGTTTAGATTAAAAGCCTCCTCCATCGCCTCCGTCCCCATCTCCACCACCTTCATCACCAGTGGTAATAAAATAGCTTTTTACAGTTCCAGTCTTTTTCAATAAACCTACAGATTGTTCTGGTGAATTAGCAGCAATTAAATAGTTGTTTACAGTGTCCAATTGTGGGGCGTTTGCGTTCAGCAGGCTTTCGGGATCTTTTGCTACTATTACTCTAGTTACATCTCTAGCCTGAAATTGAGCTTTAGGGTTAGCCCATTTTTTTTGCAGGCATTTATCAGCGTTTGGTGACAAATCAATAAGCAATTTTTCTCTATTTAGAGAATAATCGTTTCTAGTTAATACTAAACGTGCTAATGGGTTGTTGCCTAGGTTACTAACATCAAACCACTCTCCAAAATCAATTGAGTAACTAAAACCAAATTGTTTACAAAGCTTTGCTACTGCTTCACGCAGAAAACTATTTTGAACACTAAATGGTTGTCTATCGTCATCTGTCTCAGAGTTTTTTATCCAAGGAGGCAGTCCATTAGGTTGGTTAATTACTGAACCAAGCCTATCTCTTATCCATTCCCTACCATCTTGCGGGTTAGTGCAAGCACCTAGCCTGAGTATTTCTGCTAAATGAATTCCTATAGGTTGTGGGGATAGCTGTTCATAATCAAATGGTTGTACATTTAGAAAAATGCTCTCAAAATCTTTACAAGTAACTTGGTAAACTCTATAGGGGAAAAACTGAATTAATGGGGTAACATTACCAACTTCACCACCAAACAATTTTTCTCTATCTCCAGTTTTGTGGGTAAATACAACAGAAACCAACTGCCTAAACTTTGGAGGAGTTTCACCAGGGTTTAGCTTTACCTCAAAAGAACATTGTTTACCGTTACTGGTATGAGAGATTTTAGGGACTGAAAAGCTTTTTGTGGTTAATCAGTCCTATTTGTAATGAGAAGCCAAAGTTATTACAGTCATTTTTTATTCAGTACAAGCCAAGTTGAGACTTACAGAGGCTATTGGAAAATTGTGCAGTTGGAGACGTGTTAGGAGGATAACCCTTTACTGAGTCAGGGGTTAAAGTTGAATCAACAGATATAACTATTGTGA